>JBKPQU010000427.1:0-12506 GCA_046734255.1 Actinomycetota bacterium | reverse complement strand
GACGGCTGGCCGAGCCAGCGGCCCCAGTCGGCGACGCCCGCCTTGAGCACGAGCTCGCCGTCGTGCCCGTAGACCCAGTGGCGCGGGAAGGGACTGGCACCGGTCAAGGACAGCTCGCTGCTTCCGTCGGAGCGCAGCGTCAGCCCGAGCGTCGTCCAGACCGTCGGCGCCTGCAGGCGGACGAAGGGGGGAAGTGCGATCTTCCGGGGGAGCGGAAGGGCCGTCCGGCCGCCGCAGGTCTGGGCGAACCGCACCCATCCCGGTCCGGTCTCGGGCTCGGGCTGCAGGTCCGGCAGCGCGACGGCGGCGAACGTCGCCCCCAGCCCGGCGACGCGCACGGTCGTGCTGCCCATCAAAACGCCGCCGCTCCGTCCGCAGTCGACCAGCTGGTCGCCGTCGAAGGTCGCCCACGCCTCGAGCCGGTTCGCGAACCGGAACCCGTCCCTGGCCCGCAGCTCCTCCAGCTCGTCGGGACCGGAGATCGTGGCCGGCGGCGGGTCGTCATAGTGGCTCAAACCCAACGAAAACCCGCTCTTCATGACGCCTGACACAGACTCCGAGGGGATCCAGGAGACGGAGGTTCCGCCGGACTCGACTCTCATGACACGCTCCTTGTGGCCGGCGGCTCGGACTGCCCCTGCTGCTGATGGGCTGGCAACGAGGTTAGGGCGCGTGGCGATCCGGGAGCGAGGGCGTTACCCGGCGGTTCCGGGGAGGCCAGCACCCCCGGCACACTCGTCCTGACCACCTTGAAGAGTGGAGGCCGCGGGTTGCGCAATGGGGGGATGGACCGGATCACCGTAGTCCTGGCCGACGACAACCTCATCGTGCGCGAAGGGGTGCGGTCGCTGCTGGCACGCGATCCCGACGTCGAGGTGGTCGGTGTCGCCGGGGACTACGACGAACTGGTGGCCCGGTGCGACGAGTTGCACCCGCAGGTCCTGGTGACCGACATCCGGATGCCGCCGACCTTCCAGGACGAGGGGATCGAGGGAGCCAAGGAGGTCCGCAAGCGGCTCCCCGGAACCGGTGTCGTGGTCTTGAGCCAGTACGACAGCCCCGAGTACGCCGTCGGGCTGCTCGCCGAGGGCGCCGCCGGGTACGCGTACCTCCTCAAGGACCGGCTCGCCGACTCCGGGCGGCTCTCCCGGGCGATCCGGGACGTCGCGACCGGAGGGTCGATGCTCGACCCCGAGATCGTCCGTGCCCTCGTTTCTCCCGCCCGGCAGGAGGGCGCTCTCACCGAGGACCAGGAGGCGCTGCTCCGGGAGGTGGCCGAGGGGCGACCGGTCAAGGCGATCGCCACCTCCCGTGGGGAGCCGCCGGAGGCCGTCAACGCCGCCGTCGAGGAGCTGTTCCTCGTCCTGGCCCGCGGGGCCAGCGCCGGCCAGGAGGACGCGTTGCGGCGACTGCGCATGCTGCACGCGGCGATCCTCCAGCGGGAGGAGCAGGGCGAGACGCTCTCCCGGCTGCTGCCGAGCGGGCTGGCGGAGAAGCTGCGCGGCGACCGGAACGCGGTCGGACGCACCGAACGGCTCGTGGTCACCGTGCTGATGTCCGACGTCCGCGGATACTCCGGAATCGCCGAGCACAGCGATCCCGCCGTCCTGGCGGGTCAGCTGAACGCCCACCGGAAGGCGATGAACGCCGCCATCCTCGCCGAGCGCGGCACGGTCATGCAGTACGTGGGGGATGCCGTGATGGCCGTCTTCGGTGCCCCGGACCCGCAGCCGAACCATGCTCTGCGGGCCGCCCGGGCCGCGCTGTCGATGCACTCCGGCCAGCGGGCGCTGGACGCCGTGTGGCAGCAGGAGGGACTGGCTCCGTTCGGTCTCGGCATCGGGCTGTCCACCGGCGAGGTGGCCGCGGCGCTGCTCGGCAGTGACGAGCGTCTGGAGTACACACTCGTGGGGGACACGGTGAACCTGGCGCAGCGGTTGCAGGATCTGGCCCGTCCCGCCGGCTCCACCGTGGTCAGCGGCGCGACGCTGGAGGCCGTGAACGCCGATCTCGCTGCGCAACCGGACGGCGGCGCCACCGCGTGGACGTGGGAGCCGTTGGGGGACCGCGAGTTCAAGGGCCGCACCGCGACGGTCGCGGCGTACCGCCTGGTCTCCGGACCGGCCGGGGCCTTCGTCACGAAGGATTCGGAGGTTCTGCCATGACGGCCGGAACGCCCGAGACGGCCGCGATGAACGGCGCCGCGCCGGCGGTTCGGGTGCGGGGGGCTCGCCGGACGTTCGCGGCCGAGCTGGCGCCGGTGCGGGCGCTGCGCGGGGTGGACCTGGATGTCGCGGCGGGAGAGTTCGTCGCGGTGATGGGCCCGTCGGGGTGCGGGAAGTCCACGCTGCTGAACGTCATCGCCGGCCTGGACACCGTCGACGACGGCACGATCGAGGTCGCCGGGGAGCGGGTGGACGGGCGGGACGAGGACTGGCTCGCGCGATTCCGCCGCCACCACGTCGGCATCGTGTTCCAGTTCTTCAACCTGCTCGACGGGGTCAGCTCGCTGGACAACCTCGTCCTGCCCGGCGTGCTCGGCGGGATGCGCCGCAAGGCGGCCGAGTCGCGTGCCCGCGACCTGCTCGACCTGCTCGGCCTGGGCGACCGTGGCCAGCAGGTCCCGGCGGTGCTGTCCGGAGGGCAACGCCAGCGCCTGGCCATCGCCCGCGCGCTGGTCAACCAGCCCACGCTGCTGCTGGCCGACGAGCCGACCGGCGCGCTGGACAGCGACGGCGGGCTGGAGGTGCTCGAGCTGTTCCGGCGCCTGCACGACGACGGCCAGACGATCGTCATGGTGACCCACTCACCCGAGGTCGCCGCCGGCGCCAACCGGCTCGTCGGGATGCGCGACGGGCTCGTCGTCGACGGCACCGAGGGGCGCAGCACCCCGAACGGAACGACATGAACGCCCTGGGGGCGGTGTCGCTGGTTCTTGCCGGAACCTGGGGCGCCGCCGCCCTGACCACGCGCCGGGCGGGGTACGGCCCGCTCGCGGCGTACTGCGCGCTCGTGGCCGCGGTCCAGCTGGCCGCTGCCCTGACCGGTGCCGCCGTGCCGCTCGTCGTGTCTGCCTGGGTGACGTTCTTCCTCGCCGTGCCGGACGGCCGGTTCGGCTCGACGTGGCGGCGGATGCTGGTGGCGGCCACGTGGGCGGGTGCCGCCGCCTGGGTGCTGGCGTTGGGCCTGGGCGGTTGGGCGCCGTCCGCGGGATGGGCGTTGCTGGCGGTCACGATCGCGGCGGCGATCGCCGCGATCTCCGTCGCGATGCGCTGCGGGCAGGCGAGTCCACCCGAACGCCGCGGCCTGCAATGGCTGGCGGCCGCGGCGGTCGTGGTGCTCACGCTCGACGGGCTCGTGCTGGCACTGCACGTGCTCATCGGGTCGCCGGGATCGACGCGCGAGTGGCTCGTCGCCGCGTTCGTCGCCGTGCCGCTCGGCCAGGTGATGGCCTCCGGCCCCCGCACGGCGCGTGCCGCCGAGGCGGCGCTGGTCGAGTCGATCGTCGTCGCCGGGATGACCGGCCTGGTGATCGTCGTCTACCTGGTCGTCGTCGTCGGTCTGGGGCGCGCACCGGTGGGCGAGGAGCGCCACGTGCTCACGTCGAGCATCGTCGCGGCCCTCGTGGTCGCGATCCTGGCGTTGCCGGTCCGGGACCGGCTGGCCCGGATGGGCAGGTCGCTGGTCGGGCGCGGCGACGCCTCGCCCGACCAGGTCGCCAGCACCTTCGGCGCCCGGATGAGCCGCGCCGTCCCGATGGACGAGCTGATGCTGCAGGTGGTCGAGTCCCTGCGGGCGACGGTCGCCGACGGCGGCGCGGAGATCTGGGTGGGCAACGAGGGGGTGCTGACCCGCACGGTGAGCCTGCCCAGCCGCGGCCCCGCCCGGATCGAGCTGGCGGAGCGCGACCGGATCGTCGTCGCTCGTGCCCGGATCGGGGGCCCCGCCTGGTGCTCGGTGTGGTTGCCGGCCGTGCTGGAGGAGCGGGCCGACGGTGACCAGGGCGGCGACCTGCGCGTCGCGCCCGTGACGCACCTGGGCCAGCTGCTCGGACTGATCGTCGCCCGCCGCCGGCCGGACAGCGCGGAGTTCGGGGAGGACGACGAGCGCATGCTGGTCGACCTGGCCCGGCAGCTCGGTCTCGCGCTGCACAACCTGCGGCTCGACTCCGCGCTCCAGGCGTCGCTGGAGGAACTGGAGCAGCGCAACGCCGAGCTCCAGGCGTCACGCCTGCGGATCGTCACGGCGTCCGACGAGTCCCGCCGCGCGATCGAGCGCAACCTGCATGACGGCGCCCAGCAGCACCTCGTGGCGTTGGCGGTGAAGCTCGGCCTGGCCGAAGAGCTGGCCGAGAGTGAACCGGACGTCGTCGTCGCCCTGCTGCGGGAGCTGCGCGCCGACGTGCAGACCACGATCGGCGAGCTGCGGGAGCTGGCGCACGGCATCTACCCGCCGTTGCTGCGGGACAGGGGCCTCGCCGAGGCGCTGCGCACCGCTGCCAACCGCAGCCCCCTGCCGTGCACGGTCGAGGTGCAGGTGCCGCACCGGTTCCGTCCCGAGGTCGAGACCGCGGTGTACTTCTCCTGCGTCGAAGGGCTGCAGAACGCCGCGAAGTACGCAGGCGCGGGCGCCCAGGTGACCCTCAGGGTGTGGCTCGCGACCGAGGCGCGCGGCGAGGTCCTGCACTTCGAGGTCAGCGACGACGGCGCGGGCTTCGAGGGCCCAGTGTCCGAGGGGCACGGCTTCGTGAACATGCGCGACCGTCTGGGCGCCATCGGCGGGACGCTGATCGTCGGCTCGAAACCGGGGTCCGGCACCCGCCTCCAGGGGGCGATCCCGATCCCGGCCGCCGAACCGGCGCCGGGGTCATCCGAGCCGGCCGTCGCGCCGTCCGACTCCGGCGACCCGGCCGATTCCGCCGGCTCCTCGAACGGCGCTGCGGCGACGCTCGACGCGACGACCGGGCAGGCGCACCGCGACGAGATCGCTGCGCCGTGACGCCCCTACGGCCGCGGCCGTTCCAGCATGCTGCGCAGCAGCCGCTGGGTGAGGTCGTCCTTGCGGAGATAGCCGGTCGCCCCGCAGGACAGGGCGTCCTCCGGGAGGTCGTCACCGGCGTACGTCGAGACCAGGACGACGCGCGTGTCGGGATGCTCGCGCACGATCTGCCTCGTCGCGTCGATGCCGCTGATGCCGGGAAGGTTGATGTCCATCAGCACCATGTGCGGGGCGAGAGCCGCGGACAGCGCCACGCCGTCCTCGCCGGTCTCCGCCTCACCCACCACGGCCCAGCCGCGGATCATCCCGACCAGCGTCCGGGCGACCGACCGGAACGGCGCCTGGTCGTCCACGATCACGACGCGCACCGTCTCGCCGTCCGCGAGCGGGTGCGGCGACCCGTCGCCCGGCTCCGGGGGGACGTCCGTCGTCACCCTCTCACCATCGGTCATGGCGAAGATTCACCCAAGGGCGCCAGCATGCGGATTCCGTGGTGGTGCTAGCCCCCCGCCTCGTCGCGGGCCGACAGGTGGAGGAGGACGGCCTTCACCCGCCGGTTGATGTCGGGCTCGGCGCTCAGGCCGAGCTTGGCGAACAGCGCGTTGATGTGCTTCTCCACCGCCCGCTCGGTGAGTACCAGCGAGTCGGCCACGGCGGCGTTGCTCTTCCCCTGGGCGATCTGGTCGAGCACCTCGCGTTCCCGCTCGGTCAGGCCGGCCAGCGGAGACGGCTTGGCGCGACCGGACGCGGCGATCAGCGCCTCCACCCCCGCGGGGTCGATCACCGAACCACCGCGCGCCACCGTCCGCACGGCCTCGGCCAGCTGCCCCGGCTCGCTCACCCGCTCCTTGAGCAGGTACGCGCGGCCGGCGCTTCCCTTCTCCAGCAGGGCATTGGCGTAGGCCGGCTCGGCGTACTGGGAGAGCACGACGACGCCGACGCCGGGACGCGTGCGCCGGAGTTCGGCGGCCGCCTGGATCCCCTCGTCGCCGGAGGTCGGCGGCATGCGGACGTCGGTCACCACCACGTCCGGATTCTCGGTCTCGACCGCCGCGAGGAGTTCGGGCAGGTCGGCGCAGGCGGCCACCACGCTGAGGTCGGGCTGCAGGTCCAGCACCCGGCGGATGCCCTCGCGAACCAGCATCGAGTCCTCGGCGATGACCACGCGCAGGCTCACGCTGGCAGCCTAGGCGCTGACGGATCGCCGGCGAGGCCCGGCGCGGGCTGACAGGGGGTGTCATGACGGCCGTCTGGCTCCGCGCCCGCACCGACCTGCGCCGGCGATGGCTCGTGACGGTGCTGCTGGTGGTGCTGGTCGGGCTGGCCGGCGGCGTGGTCCTGGCCGCGGTCGCCGGCGCCCGGCGCACCGACTCCGCGGTCGACCGGTTCATCGCCTACAACCGCCCGATGACCGTCGAGGTCGCCGGGCTGGGTTTCGAGGCGGTCTCGCGCCTGCCGCAGGTCGCCGACGCCGACGAGGTCGCCTTCGTCATCCTCGCGCCCAGCACCCCGGACGGGGCGCCCGATCTGGCCGGGATCGGGAGTGTTGCGCCGTTCGTGACCATGCGCGGTCGTCTCGGTGTCACGTCCGATCGGGGGCTGCTGGTCGCCGGCCGGCTGCCGGACCCGGCACGACCCGGGGAGGTGTCCGTCAACGAGACGCTCGCGCGCGCCCGGCACCTCGCGCCAGGGGACACGTTGCACCTGTGGGCCTACACGGCACGCCAGTTCGCCGAGGGGGTGGACTCGAGCACGGTGCCACGCCCGGCGGGTCCGGCACTCGACGTCACGGTGACCGGGATCCTGCGAAAGCCGAACGACCTCAATCCCGTGCCAGTCCAGAAGGACGTCGTCTACCTGGGCTACAACGAGCTATACCTGACGCCCGCGTTCTGGCGCCGCTACGGCGCCACCGTCGCGACCCTCGGCGTCGGTGTGACCGTGCGGCTGCGTAACCCGACTGCGGATGTGCGTGCCTTCGAGGCGGCGGTACGGGGGCTGCCCGGCGGGCAGGGCGCGCAGATCTCGGGAGGCTCCGACGCCGTCCGGGCAGCCTCCACTGCGAGCCGGGCTACGCACGTCCAGGCGGTGGCACTGCTGGCTTTCGCGCTGCTGACCGCCCTGGGCGCGCTGCTGGTCGTCGGTCAGACCATCGCCCGGCAGGTGCAGCTCGACGCGGACGAGCAGGCGGTGCTGCGGGCACTGGGCATGACCCGCGTCCAGCTGGCCGCCGCGACCCTGGTCCGGGCAGGGGTGGTCGGGGTCTGCGGTGCGCTGCTCGCCGTGACCGTTGCCGTGCTGGCCTCGCCGCTGACTCCGATCGGCCTCGCCCGGCAGGCGGAGATCGATCCGGGTCTCGCGGTCGACGTGCCCGTCCTGGCCGTGGGCGCGGTGGTGCTGCTGATCCTCGTGATGGCGCGGGCGTCGGCGGCCGCCTGGTGGATCACGCGGTCGGGCCGCGACGCCGTCCCGGCGGAACTGAAGTGGTCCTCCGGCTTTGCGGCACGCGCCGCGCGGGCCGGGGCTCCGCCGAGCGTGGTCACCGGCATCCGGATGGCCTTCGAGTCCTGGCCGCCACAGGCCGCCGCGTCGGCGCGGCTGGGGATGCTCGGTGGCGCGGTGGCGGTCGCGGCGGTCGCGGCGTCGCTCACGTTCGCCGCCGGCCTGGAGGGCCTGGTCGGCTCCCCGCATCTGCAGGGCTGGAACTGGGACGTGGCGGTGGGGAATCCCAACGACGTCGCCGACATCAGGCCGAAGTCCGGCCTGCTGGCCGGCAACCCGAACGTCGGCGGCTACTCCCTCCTCGGGCAGTCCATCGAGCCCGTGCAGATCGACGGCGTGCGGATGCCGATGATCGACTTCACGCCGGTCAAAGGCGACGTGGGCCTGCGGCTGCTCGGCGGCCGCGAACCACGCACGGGCGAGGAGATCGCCCTCGGGCAGGCGACCCTGCAGCGCCTGGGCCGGCGCCTCGGCGACAGCGTGGAGGTCCAGGGTGCCGAGGACCGGCGACGGAGTTTCCGGATCGTCGGCCAGGTGCTGCTCCCGGCCAGCATCCAAACGGACATGACGATGAACAGCGGCGCCGTGGTCACGGTCGACGCCATGGGGTACCTGCAGCCGGATGCCCCTCCCGGCCAGTTCGTCGTCGAGTACGCACCAGGCGTCGACCCGGCGGCGGGGTACGCCAGCCTGCGCCGCGACTTCGGCCCCACCGTCCTTCGCGCGCTGCCGCCCGACGAGGTCGAGAACGTCCGCCGGGTCAGCGGCCTGCCGCTGCTGCTCGCGGGCCTGCTCGCCGTCCTCGGGGCGGCCACGATCGGTCACGCGCTGGTGACCTCGGTGCGTCGCCGCAGGCGCGACCTGGCGGTGTTGAAGAGCCTCGGGTTCGTCCGGCGCCAGGTCCTCGCCGCCGTCGCCTGGCAGGCCACCACGTTCGCGGCAGTGGCCTGCCTGTTCGGCCTGCCGTTCGGCGTCGCCGCGGGACGCTGGGCCTGGGTCCTGGTCAACCGGGGGCTCGGGTCGGCGGCCGGGCCGGTCACCCCGACCCTGGCCGTGCTGGTCATCGTCCCGGCGACGGTCCTCGTCGCGAACGCGCTCGCGGCACTGCCCGCCCGAACGGCCGCCGCGACCCGTCCGGCACTCGTCCTGCGATCGGAGTGACGGACGACCCGCAGGCCGTGATCATCTCGAGTCACCCCGTCAGCCCGGAGGCGTTCCTGCACACTGGCGGGTGAGCTCGGCGGGACCCGGGGGGGTGAAACGTGGACGATCTGGACTCGGTGGACCGCGCCATCGCCGCTTTGCAGGCACAGCGCGCAATCCTCGGCGACGACGTGGTGGACACCGCGCTGCGCCCGCTCCAGGAGCGCCGCGCCGCCCAGCGCGCGGCCGCCACCGGCGAGCAGCGCAAGCTCGTCACCGTCCTGTTCGCCGACCTCGTCGACTTCACCGCGATGTCCCGCAGCCGGGACGCCGAGGACACGCGCGCCATCGTCAACGCCTACTTCCTGGCCTGGAACCGCTGCATCGAGGCTCGCGGCGGGGTGGTCGAGAAGTTCATCGGTGACGCGGTCATGGCGGTGTTCGGCCTCCACCGGGCTGCGGAGGACGACCCGCAGCAGGCCATCCGGGCCGCTCTCGACATGGGCAGGGCCCTGACCGACCTCAACCAGCGGCTGGAGACCGAACACGGCATCTCCCTGCAGATGCGGGTCGGGATCGACACCGGCGACGTTGTCGTCAGCACGCTCGGGGAGCGCCCCGGCCAGGACTTCGTCGTCGTCGGCGACACGGTCAACCGGGCCAGCCGTCTGCAGTCCGCGGCGGCAGCGGGCGGGGTGCTGATCTCCCGGGCCACGCTCCAGCACGTGCGTGGAATCTTCGCCCTGCAGCCGATGCTCGGCCTGCGGCTGAAGGGCATCGACGACCCCGTCGACGCCTACCTCATCCTCGGGGAGCGGCCGCACAGCTTCCGGCTGGACGGCGCCCGCGGCGTCGAGGGCGTGGAGACGTCCACCGTCGGTCGGGACATCCAGCTCCGCCAGACCCAGGACCTGTTCTGGGAGGTGGTGGAGGAGGACCGCTGGCGCCTGCTGACCGTGGTGGGCGATGCCGGGGTCGGCAAGTCCCGGCTGCTGCTGGAGTTCGACACGTGGCTGGCCGAGCTGCCCGACGGGGTGTGGTGGTTCCGCGGCCGGGCCTCCAGCTCGGGCCAGAACCTGCCGGGCGCGCTGCTGCGGGACGCCCTGTCGGCCCGGTTCGGCATCCACGACAGCGACCCGCCGCAGGCCGTTCGCGCGAAGTGCGAGGCCGGTTTCGAGGCGGTGCTGGGTGACGGCGAGCCGACCCGCCGCGCCGCGCACGCCGTCTGCGCCTGGCTCGGCTTCGAGCTCGGGGACGACGACCTCGCGGCAGGCCTGCGCCACGACCCGCAGGTGCTGCGCGAGGTCGGGACCGCCCGGCTGGCGGAGTACTTCGCGAAGCTGACCGAGCAGGCCCCGGTCGTCATCCTGCTCGAGGACCTGCACTGGGCCGACGACGCCTCGCTGGCGTGGCTGGACGCCGCCGACGCCGTGCTCGCTCGTGTGCCGGCGCTGGTGGTCGCCACGGCACGGCCGACGCTCCTGGAACGGCGACCCCACTGGGGGGAGGGCCTCGCACATCACGCCCGGCTCGACCTCGGGCCGTTGAGCCGCCGGGAGAGCCGCCAGCTGCTGCGTGAGATCCTCAGCCACTGCGACGAGGTGCCGGACACCCTCATCGACCGGCTGGTCGACGTCGCGGAGGGAAACCCGTTCTACATCGAGGAGTTGGTCAAGTGGCTCCTCGAGGCGGGCGTGATCGTGCGCGAGACCACGGAGGGCGGCGAGGTCTGGCACGTATCGGAGCAGCTCGTGGACGCCACGCAGGCGCCGCCGACGCTCAAGGGGGTGCTCCAGGCCCGGCTGGATGCGCTGTCCGCGGCCGAACGTGCCGTCGTCCAGCGCGCAGCCGTGATCGGGCGGGTGTTCTGGGACGACGCCGTCGAGCAACTGATGGGAGACTCGGCGCCGACCGGTGCGGACACCTCCGCGGCGCTCACGCGGCTGCGGTCCCGGGAGGTCGTGTACCAGCACCAGAACTCCTCGTTCGAGGAGACGCGCGAGTTCCTGTTCAAGCACGCGCTGCTGCGCGACGTCGCCTACGACAGCATCGTGCGCACCCGCCGCCGCACGTACCACGGCCTGGCTGCGCGGTGGCTGGAGCAGGTCACCGAACGCACCCGTCGCACCGACGAGTACGCGGGCCTCATCGCCGAGCACTACGACCGTTCCAGGGACCCCGCGGCCGCCGGCTGGTACCTCCGTGCGGCAAGGCAGGCCGCCGACGTGCACGCCTTGGACGACGCACTCCGGCTGCTCCAGCGGGGGCTGGAGGTCGTCACCGACGACCCGGTGCTGCGGTTCGACCTCCTGCTCCGGCGCGAGTCCGTGCTGGACCGCGTGGGTGAGCGCTCCGCGCAGGCGGCGGATCTCGAGGCTCTGCAGGGCCTCGAGCCGGAGGTGGACCCGCGACGCCGGGTCAGGTTGATGACGGCGAGAGCGCGCCTGCTGTTCAACAGCAGCGAGTACGACGAGCAGGGTGTGATCGCTGCGGCCGGCGCGGAGCTGGCCCGTGAGAACGGGCTCCTGGCCGAGGAGGCCGAGTCGTACCTGTGGTGGGGGAAGGGCCTCACCTGGGATCACCAGGCGGACCAGGCACGCCAGGTGCTCGGCCGGGCGCTGGACGCCAGCCGTCGAGCGGGCGATCACCGCACGGTCGGCGAGACCCTGCGTTACCTCTCGATCGTCGCCAACAACCTCGAGGAGTACCCCGAGTCGCTGGACCTGCTGGCGCAGGCCCGGGAGGTCTACGAGCGCGAGAACGACGTCGAGGGGATCAGCGCGATCGCCGGGCAGCAGGCGGCGGTGCTGCACAACCTCGGCCGCTACGAGGAAGCGGAGGAGGCTCTCCTGCAGGCGATCCCCATCTACCGCATGTCGGGTTACCGCTACCGGGAAGCGGTCGCGCTGGGCAACCTGGCGACGATCCAGCTGAGCCTGGGGAAGCTGGGCAGCTCGCACCGGCTGGGCCTGGAGGCGCTGGAACTGACGCTGCGTCTCGGTGACAAGGAGGCCATCAACACCACCCTCGACCACCTCGGCGTCCTGGCGTTCACGGTCGGGGACCTCGACTCCGCCCAGGAGCACTTCGAGCGCGCGCTCGCCGGTGCGGAGGAGCTCGGCTTCCGGCTGCTGCAGAGCGACGCGTTGGGGTACCTGGCGCTGATCGCGCTCGAGCGCGGCGACCTCGAGACGGCCCGTGCTCGCGCAGAGCGCGCGACCGAGGTCGCCCGGGACACCGATCTCAGCCTGCTGGTGGCGTACGCAGGTCTGGTCACCGGCCAGGTCGACATCGCCACCGGCGACCTGGACGGCGCCGAGGTGGTGTTCGAGAGCGCGATGAAGACCTTCGCGGACGTCGGGCAGGCCGGGCAGGAGGCGGAGTGCCGGGCCGGCCTCGCGCGGGTCGCGCTCGCCCGCGGCGACGTCGACCGCGCTGTCCCGCTCGTGGAACCGCTGCTTCCGCGCCTGGACGCCCACGGTCTCGCGGGCGCCATCCGCGTCGGGACGGTCCTGGTGACGTGCTGGGACGTGCTCTCGGCGGCGGGCGACCCCCGCACGTCCGCCGTCCTGGCGACCGCGCGTGCCTACCTGGACCACCGCGCCGCGCTCATCGACGACGACGAGATGCGCGCGGCCTTCCTGGCCACCCCCGCCATCGCCCGCCTGCTCAGCCTGGATCCGACCTGACCACGCCGAGTGTGACGTTGGCGGGCTCATCAGGCCCCGGGGTCAGACGGTCGTTGCAACACGTGGTGGGTTGAACGGGTTTGACAGTAGGGCGTTGAGGGCTTCGGCGGGGGTGCGCCAGTTCAGGGTTTGGCGGGGTCGGCCGTTGAGTTCGACGGCGACGGCGGCGAGGTG
>JBKPQU010000426.1:0-9774 GCA_046734255.1 Actinomycetota bacterium | reverse complement strand
GCCCCAGCCCTCCCGGACGATCCACCGCACGTCCGCGTCCACCCGCTCGGCGAGCCGGCCGGCCAGCTCGGCGGTGAGGCGCTCGGCCACCCGGGCCGGATAGTCCGGTGGGGTCGCCACCAGTCCGACGACGATCTCCGGTCGAGGGTGCTCACTGCGAGCCATCGGCGCTCCTATCGGTAACCGGGCGCGATACCCGCATCGTCGTTGTTGCCCGATCCGGTCGTACACATGCCTCGCTGTACCAGGGCGTGTGGCTGGTGCGGGTCGTGGAGTGGTGCGGGGCCCGGAGGAGGTGTGCGGTGGTGCCGCTACGGAGTTGTTCGCGCGGGTCGGGGCTGATCTTCGTCGACGTCAACGACGACGACGCGAGTCCAGATTGCCGTTCGTTAGCAAACTCCGTTAGCACAGCGCACGAAAACGCCCCCTCAGATGATCTCTGAGGGGGCGTTTCACCTGGTAGCGGGGGCAGGATTTGAACCTGCGACCTCTGGGTTATGAGCCCAGCGAGCTACCGAACTGCTCCACCCCGCGTCGGCCCAGCCAGGTTACGGGACGGCGAACGGCGGAGCAAATCTGGCCCTAGCCGGTCGGCGAGGGTGAGGCGCGGCCGGCGGAGGGCGAGGGTGAGGGGCGGGCCGTCGAGCTGTCCGCCGCGATCTGGGCCTGGGCGTCGATCGCCCGCTGGATGGCGTCGGACAGCCGCTGCTGAGCCACGCCGTACGCCGCGAAGTCCCCGGCACGCAGCGCGGCCTGGCTGTCCTGCAGAGCGGCGTTGGCATCGGCCAGCGCCTGCGTCAGCGCCTGCTCCGCACTGCTGGTCGGCGGTGTGGTCGCCGTCCCGCCGGGCGGCGGCCTCTGGCCGCCGCCCACCGCAGGCGGTGCGCCGGAGTTGCCCTGGAAGACCTGATCGAGCGCTTCGTCCAGGGTGTCGGCGAAGCCGATCTGGTCCCCGAACGCGACCAGCACCTTCTGCAGCAGCGGGTACGAGTTGTCGCCGGCGCCGCGCACGTAGACCGGTTGCACGTACAGCAGCCCGCCGCCGAGCGGCAGCGTCAGCAGGTTCCCCGGCTCCACCCGGGAACTGCCCTGCCGCAGCAGGTTCAGCTGCTGGGACACGGTCGGATTGGCGTTGAAGTTGTTCTGCACCTGCCCGGGTCCCGGTACCACGGCCTCGCGCGGCAGCTGCAGCAGCCGCATCTTCCCGTACTGCGGATCCTTCTTCCCGGCGGTCGAGCCCGCGTCGGAGTCCACCGCCAGGAACCCGGTCAGCACGTTGCGACCCGTCCCCGCCGGGATGAACGTCGATGTGATCGAGAAGGACGGCGACGGCTGGTTCGGCATCTGCAGCGTCAGGTAGTACGGCGGCTGGAACTGCGCCCCGGACTCGGTCGGGTCGTTCGGCACCCGCCAGAAGTCCTGACCGCCGAAGAACGCCCCGCCGTCGGTGACGTGGTAGCGGGTGAGCAGCTGGCGCTGCACCTTGAACAGATCCTCGGGGTAGCGCAGGTGCGACATCAGCTGGCCGTCGATCGCGGTCAGCGGCCGCACGGTCGCCGGGAAGACCTTGCGCCACGCCCGCAGCACCGGGTCCTGCTGGTCCCAGGCGTACAGGGTCACGCTGCCGTCGTACGCGTCGACGGTCGCCTTCACCGAGTTGCGGATGTAGTTCACCCGCTGCGCCTGCAGCGGGACGACGCTCGTGGACGTCGCGGTGAGCGAGTCGGAGGTGGCCTCGGACAACGTCTCGGTGCGCGAGTACGGGTAGCGGGACGTGGTCGTGTACCCGTCGAGGATCCACTTGATCCGGCCGTCGACCACGGCCGGGTACGGGTCGCCGTCCAGCGTCAGGTACGGCGCGACCTTCTGCACGCGCGTCCGCGGGTCACGGTCGAACAGGATCCGAGAGTCCGAGTTCACCCCGTTGGACAGCAGGATGTTCTGCTCCCGGAACTTGATTGCGTACAGCACCTGCTTGAACGTCGACCCGATCGACACCCCGCCCTTACCCCGGTAGGTGACGTTCTGCTGGCCGGTGGGGCTGCTGTCATCGGGGTAGTCCAGCTCCTGCGGGGTCGATCCGGAGGGACCGCCGACGATCGAGTAATCCGGGGAGTCCTCCCCGAAGTACACCCGCGGCTCGTCGTTGCCAAGCTCGCCGGGGGAGGGGAGGCCGGACTGGACGAACACGGGCGTGCCGGCCTCGCTGCGCTGGTTGCCGAACGCGGCGACCACGCCGAACCCGTGGGTGTACAGAAGGTGGTCGTTGTACCAGTTCCGCTGCCCTGCCGGTACGCGGTCGATGTCCAGGTCCCGGACGGCGATCACCGTGTCCCGGGTGGCGCCGTTGATCCTGTACCGGTCCACGTCCAGGCTGTCCGGGAAGGTGTAGTACTGCTTGTTCTGCTCGAGCTGGCGGAAGGCGTCGGCGACCAGCGAGGGGTCGAGCAGCCGGATGCCCGGGATCGTCTCCGCGTCGTTGCGCAGGGCTCCGGCCTGGGCGACGGTCCGCGCGTTGTAGGACTTGCTGTCCAGGCCGGTCAGGCCGTACGCGTCACGGGTCGCGACGATATTTCGTTGGATGTACTTGGTCTCCAGCGTCTTCGCGCTCGGAGTGACCTGGAAGCGCTGCACGACGGCGGGGTAGATCCCGCCGATCACGATCGCCGAGACCACCAGCAGCCCGACGCCGTACAGCGGCAGCAGCCGGAACCGGTCGGCCACGGCGGCGACCACGAACAGGGCCGCGACGATCAGCGCGATCGCGGCCAGCACGGCCTTGGCGGTCAGCACCGCGTTCGCGTCGGTGTAGGTCAGGCCCGTGATCTCCTGCCGGGAGTCCTTGGTGGTGAGCGCGTACCGGCTGAGCCAGTAGTCGATCGCGCGCATCAGCAGGAACGCCGCCGCCAGCACGCCGAGGTGGACCCGGGCGGCGGAGGTCATCCGCGGGCCGGCGCCCTGCAGTCGCAGCCCGCCGTACAGGTAGTGGGTGATCAGCGCGGTCAGCCCCGCGAGGAAGATCACCGCGGTGATGAACCCGGCGAGGAACTGCAGCCACGGCAGCGTGAATACGAAGAAGCCGATGTCGATGTGGAACTGCGTGTCCTTCTTGCCGAACGGCACCCGGTTCAGCCACAGCAGGAGCGTGCGCCACTGCTGCGAGGCCGCGGACCCCGCGAACAGGCCGAGCCCGAGCGGCACGACGATCAGGACAATCCGGCGCAGCGGCTCGATCCCGTCCCGGTACCGGTCCAGGCCCGCCTGCTCCGTGGAGATCGGCGCGTAGATCGGCCTGGCCCGGTAGGCCACGACCATGCTCGATGCGACACCGGCGGCCATTACGCCCATGCCGAGCAGGAACAGCAGCGTCCGGAAGACCAGCTCGGTCTGGTAGACGCGCAGGAAGCCGAGCTGCCGGTACCACAGCGCCTCGGTCCACACCTCCGCGAACAGCAGCACCAGCACGATCAGGACGCCAAGGATGATCAGCGTCGGAGCCAGTGCTCCCCGCCGGCGCCGCGCCACCACCGGCCGCCCACCGTCACGGCGCGGCTCCTGCTCGAACGTCACGCCCAGACAACTTACCTACCGATCCTGGGGTTCCCGTGCCCGGGCCGCCCCGGCCCGCCGGACGATCGCCGGAGGGCCGTCCCCAGCTACCTGCCGCAGGCGGGCAGGGACGCCGTCCCGGTGCCCGAGGCGATCGCCTCGACCGCCGTGCGGGCCTGCTCCAGCGTGGCAACCCTGACCACCTGCATGCCGTTCGGCACGTGGCCGACGACCTCGGCGCAGTTGCCGGCCGGGGCCAGGAACCAGGCCGCACCGGCCTGCCGCGCCCCGATCATCTTCTGCTGGATGCCGCCGATCGGGCCCACGGACCCGTCGGCGTCGATCGTGCCGGTGCCGGCGATCTGCTTCCCGCCGGTCAAGTCCCCGGGGGTGAGGACGTCGGCGATGCCCAGCGCGAACATCATCCCGGCGCTGGGCCCGACGATGTTGTCGATCGAGATCTTCACCTGGAACGGGAACTGGAAGCTGGGGTCGATGAACACGCCGAGCACCGTGCGGCCGTCACTCCCCTTGGTGGTCCGCGTGGTGACCTTCTGCTGCGCGCCGTTCCGGGAGATGGTCACGGTGGTCGGCTGGCCGGCGGTCACCTTCTGCAGCGCGGTGCGCAGCTTCGCCAGGTCCTGGGTCTTCTCGCCGTCGATGGCGAGGATGATGTCGCCGGCGCGGATCGCCGACGCCGCCGGCGCGCCGGCGTCCACGTCGGAGACCTTCAGCGTCGTCGGTACCTCGATCCCCAGCAGGGACATCGCCGCCACCGTGGCGCTCTCCTGCGAGGACACCATCTCCTGGGTGTCCTGGTCCTCGGTCTGCTGAGCGGTCTGGCCGCGCGGGAACACCTCGTCCTCCGGCACGACGGATGCCGTCCGGTCGAGCCATCCGGCCAGCACCTGCCAGAGGCTGACGTGCTGGCCGGGGCCGCCGGACAGCGAGACCGTGGTCATGTCCAGCTGGCCCTTCGCCGGGTAGCTCGCGTGCCCGGTGACGGAGATCAGCGGTGTGCGGCCGACGCTGTTCAGCGTGTTGAAGACCGGGCCGGGCCGGAGCACGACGTACGACGTCGGCAGGATCGTCAGCAACGCTGCCAGCAGGACGGCGGTGAAACCCGCCCCGATCATCAGCGTGGTGCGGGGATCGATCCGGGCCGCGGAACCGCCCGGGTTGACGTGCCGGGCGCCACCCGGATCGGTGGTCACGGGCGGGGAAGTCTCGCTCACCGGGCACCACCCGTCCCGCCTGGAAAGCCCGGACGCACCACCCCAGCCTAGGTCATCCTGCTGTGGACCCCGGCCCGTGCCGGCGGCGGGAGACCCGCACCACGGCGGCCGTGCCGACCAGGGCGACCGCCGCCCCGGCGGCCCCGATCGCTGCGTCCCGGCGCTCCAGGCGGCGCCCCGCCACCGCGTACCGCCCCCTGACGTCGGCCAACACCTCGGCCAGGCAGCCGGCGTTGTCCCGGCCGGGCGCCCAGCCCGACTCCCGCAGCCGCTGCGAGCCGATCGCCCACGGGTGGACGACGAACGCCAGGTCGCTCGCCGGGGTGGGCAGCAGGTGCACCCGGTGCAGCCGCTGCGCGGTGCCGAAGGCCAGCCCCTCCGGCAGCTCGATCCGGCGCATGCCCGACGCCTCCTGAACCTCGGACTGGCTCAGGCTGCCCTCGCAGCCGGCGGTCAGCACGCCCTCCAGGCCGTGCAGGACGGCGTGCGCGACCGCGGTGCCGAGGTCGTCGAGGTGGCAGAACTGCCAGACCGTCCGGCCCCCGCGCACGGACAGCAGCCGCGGGGCCTCGAAGTGCCGCGTGATCACCGTGTCGACACCCGGCCCGACCAGCGCCGCGGGCCGGACGACGGTCAGCGCGATCCGGGGATGCACCCGCGACATCACCCGCTCCACCTCGAGCAGGTCACCGACCACGCCGTCGTCCATCGGCGCCCTCAGGGGCGCGTCGTCCGGCAGCGGCACCGGGTTGTCCGGCAGCGCGCCGTAGACCATCGCGCTGCTCAGCACGACCAGCCGGCGCACCCCGACGGCGGCGGCCGCGGTCGCCACGGCCTGCGCCGCCCGGACCGCCTGCTCCCGGCGTCGGCTGCCCAGCGCCAGTTCCGTCGCGAGATCGGCCGGGCTCGCCACGTGAACGACGACGTCCGCGCCGGCCAGGCGCTCCGCCACCCCGGGCAAGGTGACGTCGGTGATCCGCCAGACCGCGCCGTCCGCCGTGCCACGGCGGTCGTCGACGGCCACGACCGAGCGCGGACCGTCCGCCTCTCCCACCCGGGCGGCGAGCGCGGCCGTGACCGCCGCACCCGGCAGCGTGGCGGCCCGGGTGACGGCGACCACCGGCCGCCCTCGCCGTCCGCGCGCCCGCTGCCCGTTCATTGCGGCCTCCAGCTTCGGCGATAGCGTGGGGACATCGGTACGCCGCCGTTCGTTGAGCCCCCACGATGCCCCCACAACGCGACCCGCACCAGGACCATGAGGTGAATCTGTGACCGACCAGCCCGGCGAGGGCGAACCCGACCAGCCCGAGCCGAAGGACCCGCTGTCCGCGCTGTTCGAGCAGCTCTTCGGTGGTCTGTCCAGTGGCGGCCCACCGGGTGGCCTACCGGGTGGCCTGCCCGGTGGCCTGCCCGGCGGCCTGCCCGGCGGCCTGCCGGGTGGCACGGGTATGCCCGCCCTCCCGGGCCTCCCCTCGGACCCGCAGGCGATGCAGGCGATGTTCGCGCAGGTGCAGCAGCTGCTGACCAGCGGCGGCGAGGGACCCGTGAACTGGGACCTGGCGCGGCAGTCTGCGCGCGCCGTGGCCGCCGAGGGCGGCGACCCCTCGGTCAGCGAGGCCGACCAGCGCTCGGTGGCCGAGGCGCTGCGCACCGCCGACCTGTGGCTCGACCGGGTCTGCGAGCTGCCGGCCGCGGCTGCGCGCTCCGAGGCATGGAGCCGGGCGGAGTGGGTGGAGCGCACGATGCCCACCTGGCAGGGCGTGGTCGAGCCGGTGGCCACCCGGGTCGGCGACGCGATGGCGGAGGCCATCACGTCACAGATGCCGGAGCAGATGCAGCCGATGCTGGCCGGCGCACTGCCGATGATGCGCCGGATGGGCGGGGCGTTCTTCGGCCACCAGCTCGGTCAGGCGCTCGGCCACCTGGCGGGCGAGGTGGTCGGCTCCGGGGACGTCGGCCTTCCGCTGCTGCCGGCCCGGCAGGCGGCGCTCGTCCCGGCGAACATCGAGCGGTTCGGCGAGGGGCTCGGGCTGCCGATGGACGAGGTGCGCCTCTACCTGGCGCTGCGCGAGGCGGCGCACGCCCGGCTCTTCGCCGGGGTGCCCTGGCTGCGGGGCCACCTGCTCGGGACGGTGGAGGAGTACGCGCGCGGCATCCGCATCGACACCGAGCGGATCGAGGCCGCCGTCCGCGACATCGAACCCGGCGATCCGCAGGCCATCCAGGAGGCCCTGTCGGCGGGTCTGTTCGAACCGCAGAACACCCCCGCCCAGGCGGCCGCGCTGGAACGGCTGGAGACCGCGCTCGCGCTGGTCGAGGGCTGGATCGACGCGGTGGTGGACGCCGCGGCCCGCACCTCGCTGCCGCACGCCACCCAGCTGCGCGAGATGATCCGGCGGCGGCGGGCCGCCGGTGGACCCGCCGAGCACACCTTCGCCACGCTGGTCGGGCTGGAACTGCGCCCGCGCCGGCTGCGCGAGGCGGCCTCGGTGTGGGAGGCGCTCGCGCAGGCCCGGGGCGTCGCCGGCCGGGACGCGCTGTGGCAGCACCCCGACCTCGTGCCCGGCCCGGAGGCCTTCGCGGACCCGGTGGGTTTCGCCGGCGTCCCGGACGAGAAGTCGCCGGACGCCGAGGCCTTCGACGCAGCGCTGGAGGCCCTCCTCGAAGGTGAGGGCGGCGAGAAGGGTGGCGAGAAGGGTGGCGAGAAGGGCGGCGAGAAGGGCGGCGACGAGCCCCCCGCGGCCGCCGAGTGAGCCGCCGATGAACCGCTGGTCCCCCGCTGAGGGTCTGGTCGCCGACGCCTACGCCTCGCTGGCCGCGGCGCCGCGGGACAACCCGAGCGACCGGTTCGAGGCCGCAGCGTGGTCCGCCCTGCTGTCCTGCGAGGGCCCGGTGCTGCTCACCCGGTGGGCGGCGCCCAGCCACCTGACCGCCTCGGCCGCCGTGCTCAGTCCGGACGGCGCGGCGACCTGCCTGGTGCTGCACCGCCGGATCGGCCTGTGGGTGCAGCCGGGCGGGCACCTGGAGGACGGCGACCAGAGCATGGGCGAGGCGGCCGCGCGGGAGGTGGCCGAGGAGACGGGCCTCCGCGGCCGGCTGCTGCCGGGGCCGGTGGCGCTGTCCCGGCATCCCGCGCCGTGCGCGCCCGGTGTCGTCGACTGGCACCTCGACGTGCAGTTCGCACTGGTGGCCGAGCCTGAATCACCGATCGTCAGCTCGGAGAGCCAGGACGTCGCCTGGTGGGCGGTCGAGGAGGTCCGCACGCTCGCGGCCGACGGCCGCCTCGCCGGTGGGGTGCAGGAACTGCTGGCGGCGTCGCTGAACCTGCTGAGCCCGCGGGCCTAGCCGACCTCGTCCTGGCCGACCCGCAGATCCCCGGCGGCGGCGAACCCCTCGAGGTAGCCGCGCGCCCGTTCGGTTCGCGGGTAGGCGCGCAGCAGAGCCCAGAAGCGGGCCCCGTGCCCGGGCTCGAGCAGGTGCGCGAGCTCGTGCAGGAGCACGTAGTCGACCACCCACGGGGGCATCCCCTGCAGCCGGCTGCTCAACCTGATCGTGCCGTCGGCGGGCGTGCAGGACCCCCACCGGCTGGCCTGGTTGACCACCCAGGTGACGCTCGTGGGCCGCGCCAGGCCCCTGAGGTAGCGGCCGGACAGCTCGACCGCCCGGGCGAGCAGGTCGGCATCGCTGGGACGCCGGCGCTGCTCGCGCGCGGAGAGCCGCTCGAGCATTCGGTCGACCCACTCCCGCTCCTCGGCGCGGGTGAACCGCGCCGGGATCAGCACGACGACGGCGTCACCCTCGCGGTAGGCGGTCACCGTGCGCCGGCGCCGGTTGCTGCGACGCACCTCGACCGGGCCCAGTCGGGCGCGGCCGAACCCCACCGGAGCCGGGGCCAGTTCGGAGTCCACCGGTGCACGGTAGCGCCAGCCGGCGACGGGTCCAGGCTCTCGGATCGCCCAGCGAGTCCGGAAGTGGACAACTAATTTCTGTCCACAGGCTGTGTGATCACGTCGGTGGAGGTCACCCATCGCAGGCCGGAGGGCCGGCGACGGCATCTCCACAGCGGGTTCCCGCGCCATCCACAGTGACACGCGGTGGACTCCCCAGACTGTCCACAGGACTGTCCACAGGCGGGCCGGATGCGTCGTTGACGGCCTGGTGGGGGGCTCCTAGCGTGCTCGTCGAGGCCCCGGGTTCCGGGCGTCACGTGCTGGGGAAGGTACGTGACGTTACGGACCCGGGGCCCTCGTCGCGGGCCGCCGCTCGGCGCGCCGCGGGGGGCCTGACATGTGGCGACGCGGAAGTGAGCTAGGGTAATGCTAGGTCCTGGTTACCGGGCGGTCACAGAGAGTAGGCCCCCAGCGAGGCATCGGCCGCAGTCCGGCCGCCCCGAGACGGGACTTTCCCCGACACAGACAGGAGTCACCACATGGCTGACGACACCTACACCGGCGAGTTCTATTGCGTGAAGTGCAAGGAGAAGCGCCAGGCTGAGGGCAAGATCGTCGAGACCAACGGTCGGCGCATGGCCAAGGGTCAGTGCCCGGTGTGCGGTACGAACCTCAACCGCATCCTCGGCAAGGCCTGAGCCCTCGCCGCACCACGCCGCACAGACCCGCCCACGGGCGGGTCTGTCGCGTCTGACGGGTACCCCACCTTCCTGTGGACGGCGCCACGACCCGCGCCTGATCCGTGCCAGGCTGCCCTCCGCCGAACAGGAGGCGGATGTGCGGCTACAGCTCAAGCCGGGGCTGCGCCGGGCGTGGCGCGACCCCGGGTCGGTGCAGATCGGCGTCTCGCCCCGCCAGGGCACGGTGGTGGAGGGCCTGACCGAGGCCGATGCCCGGCTCCTCGACCGGCTGCGGCACGGTGTCGATCCCGAGCGGATCGGCCCGGCGGGGCCCCACCACGAGCTGGTCCGGCTGCTCGGCGAGGCCGGGGTGCTGGTCCCGGCCCGGGCCGGCCGCGCCGCCCTGGCCCGCGTCGGCGC
>JBKPQU010000425.1:0-8973 GCA_046734255.1 Actinomycetota bacterium | reverse complement strand
GTGCGAGCCCGGTTGGTCGACGTCAACGAGATCGCGAGCAGGAACTCGTTCCAGCAGAAGAAGAAGGTCAGGATCGCCGTCGTGAAGACACCTGGAGCCGCCAGCGGGATGATCACCTTGCGGAACGCCTGCCACGCGGTGGCGCCGTCCACCTGGGCCGCCTGCTCCATCTCCCAGGGAATCTGGCGGAAGAAGGCGGACATCGTCCAGATCGACAGCGGCAGGGCGAATGTGAGGTAGGGAATGATCAGACCTATCCAGGTGTCATAGATCCCGAGATTCCGCCACATGTTGAACAATGGTCCCACCAGCGCCGCTTGTGGGAACATCGCGATTCCCAGGGCCATCGACAGCAGGAACACCTTGCCCGGGAAGTCCAGACGGGCGATGGCGTACGCAGCGAACATCGCCACGATCACGGCCAGCGCGGTGGCGATCAGTGAAATGCCGATGGAGTTGCGGAGCGCACTGGTGAACAGCGCATCGCTGAACACGGTCTTGTAGTTCGTCCACACCCACTTACTCGGGAAGAAGGTGGGCGTCGAGCTGCGGAAGGTGTTCGGGTCCTTGAAGGACAGGGAGACCATCCACAGCATGGGGAACAGTGCCCAGATCAGGATCAGGGCCCCCCAGGCCGTCCACCAGTGGCTCGTGCGCTGACCACTCATCACCGATCACCCCTGACCTGCGAGAGGTCGGTCCTGAATCCCTTGATGAAGATGAACGCGATGATCACGACGGTGAAGAAGAGCAGAACGGAGATCGCCGATCCGACGCCCAGGTTCAGCAGGGTGACGTTCTGCCGGTAGGCGAGGAACGAGAGCGTCTCGGTGTTGTTGGCTCCCGCGGTCATGATGAACGGATTGTCGAAGATCCGCCACGCGTCCAGCGTCCGGAAGAGCAGGGCCACCATGATCGCGGCCTTCATGTTGGGCAGTGTCACCCGAACCAGCCGTTGCCATGCGGTGGCGCCGTCGACCTTGGCCGCCTCCTGCAGCTCGCCGGGCACCTGGACCAGGCCGGCCAGCAGGAGCAACGAGATGAACGGCGTGGTCTTCCAGATCTCCGAGAACGTGATGACGAACAGCGCCGACCAGCGCTCGCCGAACCAGTTGAAGTCGCCCAGGCCGAACCACTGGTTGATGAACCCAGAGTCGAGCTGGAAGGCATAGCGCCAGATGTACGCGGAGACGACCGTGATGATGCCGTACGGGAGCAGGATCCCGGTGCGGACCAAGCCGCGACCGAAGAGGATGTTGTACATCACGTAGGCGAAGGCGAATCCGAGCACCACCTCGACGGCAACGCTCACCGCGGTGATGATCAGGGTGGTCGAGAAGTCGCTCCACCACACGGGGTCGGTGAGCACCGTCACGTAGTTGCGGAGCCCGACGAAGGTCTTTCCCGCAGGGTCGGTCAACCGGTAGTTGTAGAGCGACAGGACGACGGCGTAGATCAGCGGGTATGCGGTCACGAACACCATGACGATGAACGCCGGGGCGGACAGGCCGAGCCCCAGCCGCCGTTCGTGCCGCGCGCGATCGGACACCTCAGGCTTTGGTGGCGTCGGGGCCTCGACGCGGGGTTCTGTGACGGTCACGAGGTGCTCCTCTCGGGCGAGGCGCTGTCAGCTCACAGGAGTCGTCTGCCCTGCAGGACGTCGGTCATGAAGGTCGCGGTCTCCTCCGGAGTCTGCGGGGCGTGGACCGACGTCGCCGGGTGCCAGGTGATCTGCACCGACGTGGAGACGTCGTTGTAGTACGGCGTGACCGGCCGCGGGCCGGCGTCATTGATCGAGTTACGGATCAAGTCGGCCATCGGGTAAGCCGCGCGTACCTTGGGGTCGTCGTACGCCGCCCCCTTCGCCGCCGGATTGCCGGAGTCGAGCATGTACTCGATGTTGCTCTGCAACGAGGTCACACACTTGACCAGGTCGAGTGCCTGCTGGGGGTACTTGGTGAAGTTGCCGATCGCCAGGTTGATGCCACCCAACGGCGGACGGCTGGCCTCGCCGGAGTTGACCTCGGGGTACCTGGCCCAGCCGATGTCGTCCACCACCGCCTGGGTGGTGGCTCCGGCCGGGACGTCGGCCTTGGCCGCGCTGTACACGTACGGCCAGTTGACCATGAACATTCCGGTGTCACCCTGAAAGGCCGAACGGGCCTCCTCCTCGCCCGCCGTGGACATCGCCGGCGGCGCGGCCGGAGATCGGGCGAGGTCGCCGATGATCTGGGCCGCCGCGTCCCCGGCGGGAGAGTTGATCTCGGGCTTCGCGTTCTTGCCCGCCTGGACGTCGCCGACGATCTGGCCGCCCGCCGACACGACGAGTGCGTTGATCCAGACCATGTAGCCTTCGTACCGGTTGGCCTGCACCCCGATCACCTTGTGCTGGCTCTCCGCCGCCTTGATCATCTGGTCCCAGGTGAAGTCGGCCGCAGTCGGGTCGACGCCGGCCGCCTGCGCTGCCGCCTTGCGGTACCACAGCAGCTGGGTGTTGGCCCAGAACGGCGCCGCCACCAGTTGGTTGTTCCAGTTCGTCGTCTCCAGGGGACCTTTGAGGACGCCCTCGGTCAGCGCGGCCGCGTCCTGGCTGGAGAACGGCCGGAGGAAGCCGGCGTTGGCGAACTCCGCGACGAACGGCGGGTCCAGGCTCATCACGTCGATCGAGCTGTCCTTGGCGGCCAGCCGGCGAACCAGCTGCTCCCGCTGCTGGGACGCGTCGGTCGGCAACGTCTGGATGTCGACCTGATAGGCACCGTTGGAGGCGGCCACGCACTTCTCGGCGAGGCGCTCCTGGCCGCCGTTGTCCGGGTTGATGTACCAGTTCAGGGTCGGGATGCTGCTCTGGGACCCGCACGCCGCGAGGAGTGCCGAGCCGAGAGCGTGCGCCGCCGCGGCCGCGACCGGCCGCCGTCGTGCTCTCCGCCATCCCCGACCCGCGACACGCACACCGTTCACGACGCGCCTCCAGAGTCGAGCCACCTGGTCCGCTCGGCCATAGTGCGGCCGCGTAGGGCAGGCCCACCTCATCCATTGTGGGTGATTTCCACCGGAAGGCGAGTAATGATCTTTTTCGGCCGGTTAACCAGCGAGCAGCGAGGCCATGCGCCGGGCGACCGTGTCGGTGGCGCGCCGCGGCAGGAGCCGTGAGAAGCGGTCGAGCAGGCGGGCGTCCCGGCCGATGACCACGCGGTAGGCGCCCCGCTGGATGCCGGCGACGATCTGGCCTGCGGCGTCGGCCGGCGAGGTGAGTGACTGCCGGCTCGCGTCAGCCCGGAGGCCGGGGACGGCCGCCATGGAAGAGCAAGGGTTCACGCGGCGTGGGTGGTGTTACGTGCCGGCAGCCAGTACCTCGACACCGTGTCGGTCGCCAGATGGGCGCGCCCGGCGCGGGGCCGGGCGAAGGCGACCAGGATGTTCCTCGTCACGCGCGAGACGATCGCCTCGGTGTGGCCAGGACCGAACCTCATGCAGGTGCCACTTCCGGCGCACGGCCACCGCATCGTGCCCGCGGCGAAGACTCCAGCCCCCGACGCCGCCGTCCAGTAGACCGACGTCTCGGCCGTCGGGTGACCGTTGCACATGAACCGGGTGTACGCCAGGACCTCCTCGGGCCGTGGCCGGCCCGGCACCGGGTAGACACGGTCGGACTCCGGCCCGACCACGCGAGCCAGGCGCAATCCGCGGCGTACGTGGGTACCGGCGAACCCCCACCACGACGGGTCCACCACTGTCAGCGGGGCCTCGGCCGGGAAGCAGTCGTACTGCATGCCCGTGAGCGCGTCCTCGCGACGTGCGTCGGGAGGGTCCCGGAACCGCGCGGTCGCGCCGCCGGGGTCCACGTGGGAGAGCGGGTCCAGAGCCGCGTCCTTGGTCCCGACGATGATCCTTGGCTCGCCGTCGCGCCGACCTGGGGGCCGAGCGTCACCCGGCCCGGCGCGCCCGGCCAGCCGGACCCGCCAGTAGGCGGTGTTGGCGCCGAGCACGGCGAGGTTCGTCCCGGAGTGCACAGCCGCGACCACGGCGTCGCGCATCGGTCCCGTCCAGTACTCGAGATGGCCGCCGAGGATGATCGCCGCAGCGCCGACCAGCAGCGCCGGGTGCAGGGCCACGTCGTAGTCGGTGGCGTAGGCCAGCGGTACGCCGTCACGCTCGGCCTGCATCACCACGGGGTCATCGAATTCGAAGAACCTCCCGGCGCCGTGGCCGTCGCTGTACGGCCGATCGAAGGAGACCGCGTAGCTGCGGTCGGCGAAGCTCCCCGCTCTGTCGCCGTACAGCGAGCCACCGCCCCACAGGTTGTACGCCTGCCAGGTCATCGCCCCAGCTACGATCAGTTCCCGCCCCGCCGACGTCGCGCTCCGTACGGTCAACGGCACGTAGCGACTGGCCCGGCCCGAGTCCAGCCGGAACACGTAGTCGCCCTCCGGCCAGGAGGTGGTGGCCACCACGATGCTGGTGCGCCACCCCGCAACGGCGGTGCGCGTGTCGCGGATGCCACCGGCGTCCGGGAGCGCGGTGTCCAGTGTCCGAGGAGCGGCCTGGCGGTGCGCCACGAGGCGCCCCGACCACACCTGCCGCCCCCCGACGCCGCTGTACCACCCCATCCGGAACGCCCGGACGGTCACCCCGCCGGAGGCCGACACCGCCAGCCCGACCCGCTGGCCCGGCAGCACAGAGACCCGGTCGGCGTAGGCGTCCAGACCTCGTGCGGAGCCGCGATCCGGCGGCACGCGCCAGCCCGGCGTTCCGGGCCGGGCGTTCTCGGCGGCGATCCAGGCAACCGAACCGACGGCCGGGGCCCGAGTCGGGGACGGCGACCTCGAGCCGGTCGGGGACGTCGACCGCATCGGGAAAGGTGACCCGATCGGGAAGGGTGACCTGGTCGACGATGCCCTCGGGGAGGGCGGCGTCGCGCCTGCAGGCCCCCTCGGCCCGGTGGCGGTGCTGCAACCGGGCGCGGACAGGACCAGCGCCACCGCCAGAACCGCCGCGAACCGCCGGCCGCCTCCAGGCTGATCGCCGGCACCTGCCCTGGCCGGGTCGTGTGCCGCATCGGACAGCACACGAGCACGGTAACTCCGCTACCTGAGCCCGCAGCCGCGCGCGATCGGTGACCGCTGCTTCGCGCTCGTCAACGATGTGGCCGGTGCCGGGCGGCTGCGCGGTCGCGGGCTTCGGCAATCAGCGTGCGTGCTCGTTCGCCGGTGCGCTCGCCGGGATTCAGAATCGACACCCATGCCTGCCGTGCGTAGACGGGGTGGGGGATGACGGTATCGATTGCGGTGTAGTCGAAGTCGCCCTCGTGGTCGGCATGTTCCGCCGGCGGGTAGCCGATCAGTTCCGTGAACCTCTGCCGCCCCACCGACACGTTGAGCCGGAAGACGCCCTCGCGGTTCAGGTCTGACGCCTCGTCGAACCCGCCATAGTCCTTGATCACGATGGTGGCGAACGGGAACCGCCGGCCCTCATCGACGTCCCGTTCCGGGTTGTAGAAGATGAAGGAGTCCCCCCAAGCCACCTCGGGCGCACCGCTGGCCTCGTCCGCAGTCATGACGTCCACGCCGGGAAGGCCGGCGGCGAAGCGGATGATTTCGTCCTCGGTCACGTGGCCCGATCATGCCACCACGTCGGCGTCCGCGGCTCGCCCTCGACGCGCCGAGGGGCAGCGCTCGCCGGCGCCGCGGGCCGTGACGTTCCCGGCCGTGTTCGGGTATACCCCTCGGTCATGGAAATCCTGGCCGCCGTCGTCGTCGTGGCCACGCTCGCAGTCATGGCCTCGGGGAAGGTGCCCGCAGTCCTCGCGCTCGCCAGCGGCCTGGCCGTCGGAGGGATCCTCCGGCTCGCCCCGGTGCCCGCCCTGTTCGCGGGCCTGAGCAACGGGGGCGTGATCACGGTCGCGGCCATGCTGGTGATCGCCAAGGGCGTGGTCAAGACCGGCGTCATCGCCCGGGTGACCTGGCGGCTGCTGGCGACGGTGTCCACGGCCGGGCAGGCGCTGCGCCGGCTCGTCGTCCCGGTCGGTGTCGCGTCGGCGCTGATGAACACGACACCGCTGGTCGCGATGCTCGTCCCGGCCGCGCGGCAGCTGCAGCAGACCAGGAACATCCCGGCTCGGGAGGTGCTGCTGCCGGTCGCTCACGCGACCACGCTGGCCGGCTCCGTCACGCTGATCGGAACCAGCTCGAACCTGCTGATCGCGGGGATCGCTTCAGGGGAGGGGGTTCACGTGAGCATGCTGTCCTTCGCCCAGGTGGCGTTGCCGGTGTGCCTGATCGGGTGGGTTCTGCTGCTCCTGGCCGCCCCTCGCATGCTGCGGGGCGAGGCGGGCGCGGAGCAGGCTCTGCAGCCGTGGCGGGTGGAGGTCCCGATCGCCTCACAGGCGATCGCCATCGGGCGACGGGCGGCGGACATCGGCATCGAGCGCACCCAGGAGTACGTGCTCCAGGGGATCGTGCGGCACGGCGAGCTGGTCCCAACCGGGGAGACCGTCGAGGCGGGCGACCGGTTGGTGTTCTCGGCGAGCGAGGTCGGCGTCAGGGCTCTGTGGGAGTCGCCGCGTTTCGGCCTCTCGCCCCAGCACTTGTATTCGGTCTCGGTCGGACCCGGTGAGCACGGCACCCTTTTCGAGCTCGAGGACGATGAGCTGCGGGTCATCGCCGCGCAGACGGCCAGGCCGCTGGGGGACACCACCGCCGTACCCGGAGCCACGGTCTTCGTCACCTGCTCGGGCACCGAGGAGCTGGCCCGCCACGACGCCTTCACCCTGTGGGCGCAGGCGGCCGGTCGCGCGCCTCAACCCGGCAAGACCTGGACTGCGCTGGGCATCCTGGCCGCGGTCATCGTCGCGGCGTCGTTCGGCCTGGCACCCGTCGAGCTGATCTCTTTCGCCGGCGCGCTGCTCATGGTGCTGACCCGGGTACTCACTCCACGCATGGCCGTGCGAGCCCTCGATTGGAACGTGCTGTTCATCCTGGCCGGATCCGTGGGGCTCGGCGCGATCGTCGTCGAAAGCGGCTTGGCTGACACGCTGGCCCGGGCGATCGAGCAGGTCTCCTCGGGGAGCATGATCGTCCTCGTGGTGGTGTTCGCCGTGACGACGACGATCATGACGAACCTGATCACGAACGCGGCGGCCGCGTCGATCCTCACCCCGGTCGCCCTCGGTATCGCGAGCAGGCTCGGGCTCGATCAGGTGACCTTGCTCGCGCTGGTCGCCACCTGCATCTCGTTCACCTTCATCAACCCCTTCAGCCACCAGAGCAACCTCATGGTGATGGGCCCAGGCGCCTACAGCACGGGGACGTTCGCAAGGTTCGGCGCCCCACTCGTGGTCGTGTCGCTGGCCTCGGTGAGCGTGGTCACGTGGGCGTTGCTCAACCGCAGCTAGGCGAAGCCATTCGCAGTCCTGGACACGCCATGAACACGGGTAAGTACTAGCGGTTACCAAAGCACTGCGTCGCTCTGAGAGGACCGTGATGTCGCAGGCGACAGAGGCGTTCATTGATCAGTTGATCGGCGCCGTTCCGCAACTGCAGCCACTGCGGGAGAAGCACGTCGAGGAGAACTTCGGCGAGCTGGTCCCGGACGTCTTGATGGGCGAGATCACCGCGGAAGCAGTCGAGCTCTACGCGCGCGGCGACCAGAGTACCGTCCGCCGGCTGCTGGAGTTCCTGGAGACCGAGGCCGAGGCCGGGCATGAGGGCGATGTGGACGAGCTGATTGCCGTCTCCTTTGTGGAGAACCCTGCCCTACGACGGCGAACCCGGCCACGCGATCACGGGAGAGCTCGGCCCGCGGCTCTCGGAAATCCTGCGGTTACAGCGGCAGCCGTAGCGCCTACGAGAGGTGGTGAGCGACCCGCGCACCGCCCGGCGGGCCATCAGGCCCGATTTGGGGTGGCCCCACGGAGCATGGGTCGGCGGCCGGGTCGGGGTCCCCGCTTGCGGAAGTATGACGGAGTCTTGAAAGCTCGGGACGCGCGATGAGAGGAGTGTCAGTGGGCAATCAAGTGGTCTACTTCGAGGTCGGGTCTCGGGATCATCAGGCCTTGGTGGAGTTCTACCGTGACCTCTTCGGCTGGCAGCTGAACGAGATCTCCGATGGATACACCATGATCGACACGCAGGCGGGAACCGGCCTCGTCGGCGGCGTCGGACGATCCAGCGACGGCACGCCGTGGGCCTCGTTCTACGTCGTCGACGACAACCCCGAGGCCCTGCTGGAGCGGGTGAGGGCGCTGGGCGGCAGCACCGTGGTGCCTCTGACGGAGATCGCGGGCATCGGCCTGTTCGCCATGTTCGGAGACCTCGACGGCAACGTGGTCGGCATCGTGGGGGCTGGGTCCGGTCTGCTGGCCGGACGGCCGAGTCCCGGGGGTGCTCCCGCCGTGGACTGGTTCGAGGTCATCGGCTCCGACGCCGCGCGTACGCAGAGCTTCTACGGCGAGGTGTTCGGATGGGCGATGGCTCCCGGGTTCCCCGGCTACCGGCTGGTCGACACGCAGTCCGGTGACAGCTCGATCGGGGGCGGCGTGGGCGGCGGCGCCGAGCAAGCAACGTGGGCCACCGTCTACGCGAACGTCCCGGACGTCGAGGCCACGCTGGCCAGGGCGGAGAAGCTCGGCGGGAGTCGCGTCTACGGCCCGAACCCGGTGGACGACCACATGAAGACCGGCGCGCTGCGCGATCCCGCTGGGAACGTGTTCGGGGTCTACGAGCATCACCACTGATCGGATTGGGTCTCGCACCCTGCCGCGGTGGGAACCGTGACGGTGCCGTGAGGCGTTCGACTCTGTGCGCTGCGCAGGCGTGCCGTGGACACCGTTGCCCCGCACGAGGAGTGAGCCGATGCCGCCATCCCGGGAGGCGCTTCCGCAGCTGGGATCCGAAGTCTTCCTGACCGACTCTGGTCTGAAGCGGTCACCTGGCGGGCGAGCGAGAAGTGGGGCGCGCTGCTCGGCTACGACGCGCC
>JBKPQU010000424.1:0-5891 GCA_046734255.1 Actinomycetota bacterium | reverse complement strand
GCCTCGAGCCGGCCGGCGACGATGGCACGGGGACCGGCGCGGCGGCACGGATCCGGTGGGTCACCTCCGAGGAGACCGGTGCCGGTGCGGCGTCCGACGCTTCGGTCCAGGGGAGCAGCCGAATCGGCACCGGAGGCACGGCCGCCCAGGCACGCCGGGCCACCTCGGTCGGTTCGGGCCGGGCCGACCGATCGCGGTCGAGGCAGGCCCGCAGCAGCGCCACCAGATCCGGAGGGGCCTGCGCCGGTACGGTCTCCGGCTGCGGCACCGGCCCGGGAGGGCACCCGGTGAGCGCGAACCAGCCGACGGCGCCGAGCGACCACACGTCGGACGGCGTGTCGGCCGGGACCACCGGCCCGGGCTCGGCGAATCCCGGCGTGCCCCACCGGTCATCGCCCGCCCGGCCGAGCACGCGCGCCGCCCCCAGATCGGACAGCATCGGGCGGCCGTCCGCGGCGAACAGCACGTTCCCGGGCGAGACGTCGCCGTGCACCAGGCCGCGCCCGTGCAGGTAGGCCAGCGCCCGGCCGAGCGGGACCAGCAGCGTCGTCACCTCCGGCGGGTCCAGCCGCACCCGTTCGGCGACCAGGCCGGCCAGGCTGCCGCCCGGAGCGAACTCCAGCACCATGGCCAGGCCACCGCCGGAGGTCGCCACCACCCGGTGCAGCCGGACGACGTTCGGGTGATCGACCCGCTGGAGCAGGCCGACCTCGCGGGCCAGCGCGGCCGTGGCCTCCCCCGTCGCTGCCGGGGTCTCGCCGGACCGGCCGCCGCGCAGCTTCAGGGCGACCGGGTCGGCCGTGCCCAGGTCGGTCGCCAGCCAGACCTCGGCGTACGCGCCGCGACCGAGGAGCCGGCGCAGCTCGAAGCCCGGGACGACCGGCGGGCCGGCGTCCTGGCCGCCGCCAGTACCGGGGTCCGGACCGGGGGGCGGAACGGGGATCGGAGCGTTCACCGGGCCAGGGTGACGCATCCCGGCGTCGCGCCCTCCGAGTTATCCACAGGGTGCTGGACGGCGGCCGCCGTCCACAGCGTCCGCCTGCGCCGGGGCCGGCCGGACGTAGGCTTTGGGACATGGTCGACAACGGTCACCGGGCAGCCGGCGACGAGCCGCGTGGAACGGCGTTGCGGTTCGTGCACCTGGGGTTCGCGCCGGCCACCGTCGACTACCTCGAGGCCTGGCAGATCCAGCGGGATGTCCACGCGCAGGTGAGCACGGGCCGCGCCCCCGACACCGTGCTGCTGCTCGAACACGCCCCGGTCTACACCGCGGGCAAGCGCACCCGGTCGGACGAGCGGCCGTTCGACGGCACCCCGGTGATCGACGTCGACCGCGGTGGCAAGATCACCTGGCACGGGCCGGGCCAGCTCGTCGGGTATCCGATCCTCCGCCTCGCGGACCCGGTGGACGTCGTGGCCTACGTCCGCCGGCTGGAGGAGGCGCTGATCGGCGTCTGCGCCGAGTTCGGGATCTCCGCGCAGCAGGTGCGTGGGCGCAGCGGGGTGTGGCTCCCCGCGGACGAGGATCGCCCGGAACGCAAGGTCGCGGCCATCGGCGTCCGGGTTGCCCAGGCGACGACGATGCACGGGTTCGCCCTCAACTGCGATCCGGACCTCACGTGGTTCGACCGGATCGTGCCGTGCGGGATCACCGACGCCGGGGTGACCTCGCTGTCCGCCGAGCTGGGCCGGACGGTCGGCGTCGCAGAGGTTCTGCCGCTCGCCGAGCGGCACCTGGACGCCGTGGGGCTGGCCGGTCACCTCCCACAGGGCCGGCCCGCCGCCGTGGTCAGCCCAGCTGGGGCATGACCTGCTCGGCCAGCAGGTGCAGGTGGTCCAGGTCGGAGAGGTCCATCACCTGCAGGTACACCCGCTGGCTGCCCACCTCGGCGTAGCGACCGAGGGTGTTCACGGCCTGTTCCGGGGTGCCGGCGACCCCGGTGGCCCGCAGCCGCTCCGGGTCCTGCCCGATCGCCGTGGCGCGCAGTCTCGCCTGCGCGGAGTCCCGCCCGACAGCCACGGTCAGCGCGTTGGACCAGGTCATGCCGGCCGGGTCGCGGCCGGCCGCGGCGCACGCCTCGCGGACCCGGGCGAACTGCCGGCGGGTGTCGTCGGCCGAACGGAACGCGACGTTGAACTCGGTGGCATGGCGGGCGGCCAGCTCGGGGGTCCGCCTGACACCCATCCCGCCCACGATCAGCGGCAGCGGGGCCTGCAGCGGCTTGGGCAGTCCCGGTGATCCGTTCAGCCGGTAGTGCTTGCCCTGGTAGGAGAACCGCTCGCCGACGCGCGTGGCCCACAGCCCGGTGATGATCTCCAGCTGCTCCTCCAGCCGGTCGAACCGCTCGCCGACCGGCGGGAACGGGATCCCGTACGCGTCGTGCTCGCCCTCGAACCATCCCGTGCCCAGGCCCAACTCGACCCGGCCACCGGACATCTGGTCCACCTGCGCCACCTGGATGGCCAGCGGCCCCGGCAGCCGGAACGTGGCCGCGGTGACCAGCGTGCCGAGCCGGATCGTGCTGGTCTCGCGGGCCAGCCCGGCCAGGGTGACCCAGGAGTCGGTGGGCCCCGGCAGCCCGTCCCCGCCCATCGCCAGATAGTGGTCGGAGCGGAAGAAGGCACCGAAACCGCATTCCTCCGCCGTGCGGGCCACCGCGAGCTGCTCGTGGTAGCTGGCTCCCTGCTGGGGCTCGACGAAGATCCGAAGGTCCATGAACCAGACACTACGGGCGGTGGCGCAGCACCGGCACGTCGTGGCCCTCCGTCGTACCCTGGGCTGGTGACGGTGGTACCCCAGGGGCGGCGGCTGCTGCGGATCGAGGCCCGCAACGCGCAGACCCCGATCGAGCGAAAGCCGGCGTGGATCCGCACCCGTGCCCGGATGGGTCCGCACTACTCCGAGCTGACCGGGCTGGTCGCCCGGGAGGGCCTGCACACCGTCTGCCAGGAGGCCGGCTGCCCCAACATCTTCGAGTGCTGGGAGGACCGCGAGGCCACCTTCCTGATCGGCGGCGACCAGTGCACCCGGCGGTGTGACTTCTGCCAGATCCACACCGGCAAGCCGGCCGCGCTGGACGTCGACGAGCCGCGCCGGGTGGCGGAGAGCGTGGCCACGATGGGCCTTCGCTACGCCACCGTCACCGGGGTCGCGAGGGACGACCTTCCGGACGAGGGCGCCTGGCTGTACGCCGAGACCGTGCGGGCGATCCACGCCGCCTCGCCGGGCACCGGGGTGGAGATCCTCACGCCCGACTTCTCCGTCAAACCGGAGCTGCTGGCCCAGGTCTTCGACGCCGCTCCCGAGGTGTTCGCGCACAACCTGGAGACCGTTCCGCGGATCTTCAAACGGATCCGGCCGGCGTTCCGGTACGACGGCTCGCTCGAGGTCATCCGCCAGGCCCGGGACGCCGGGATGGTCACGAAGTCCAACCTCATCCTCGGGATGGGCGAGACCACCGAGGAGGTCACGGCGGCGCTGAGCGACCTGCGCGAGGCCGGCTGCGACCTGATCACGATCACCCAGTACCTGCGGCCGACGCCCCACCACCACCCGGTGGCGCGCTGGGTGCACCCCCAGGAGTTCGCCGCCCTCGCGGCCGAGGCCGAGCAGATCGGGTTCGCCGGCGTCATGGCCGGACCGCTCGTGCGGTCGTCGTACCGGGCCGGGCGCCTGTGGGTGCAGGCGATGCGCCGGGCGGGCCGCCCGATCCCGGCCGAGCTCGCGCACCTGGCCGACGCCGCGCCCGCGCGGCAGGAGGCGTCCAGCCTGCTGACCGGCTGAGCCCGCCCACGTATCCTGCGGCCATGGCACGAACCCGAGGCGACAAGGACACCGCCACCAAGAAGCAGGGCCGGATCAAGCAGCTTCGGGCCGTGTTCACGATGACCCGCCAGGGCGACCCCAAGGCGATCTGGTGGATGCTGCTCGCCGGGCTCGGCGTCGTCGCCGCCGCGTACGTCATCGGGCTGCTGATCGGCCACGAGATCTACCTGACCATCCTCGGCATACCGCTCGGGATCATGGCCGCGCTGCTGATCATGGCTCGCCGGGCGGAGAAGGTCGCCTACGGTCGGATCGCCGGGCAACGCGGCGCCAGCCTGGCGGCCCTGCAGAACCTGCGCCGCGGCTGGAGCGTCGAACAGCAACCCGTCGCGGTGGACCCGCGCACCCAGGACATGGTCTTCCGCGCCGTGGGTCGCGGCGGCGTCGTCCTGATCACGGAGGGCCCGCTCCCCCGGGTGGCGCGGCTGGCCGAGCAGGAGCGCAAGCGGGTCACCCGGGTCGTGCCGAACGTCCCGGTCACCGTGGTGTACGCCGGCGACGGTGAGGGCCAGGTCGAGTTGCGCAAGCTGTCCGGGACCCTGATGCGCACGAAGTCCACGCTGAGCAAGAACGAGGTCAGCGAGGTGGCCAAGCGTCTTCGGGCCATCGGCGGGGTCAGGCCGCCGATCCCCAAGGGCATCGACCCGCTCAAGGCGCGCCCCGACCGGCGGATGACCCGCGGCCGCTGAGCTCCGGGAGACGGGACGCCGGGACGCCTCCAGGGCGCCTCCGGGACGCCTCCGGGACGCCTCCGGGCATCCGCCGAAGTCAGCGCGGTCTTACACCTCAAGTGACCAGCCGTTACACCCCGATAACACGCTTAGGGTTGACTGGTCCCTTCGGCCACCGTCATGAGGAGCCGCGATGCTTGTGACCGCTACCTCCGAAGTCATCCGGATCATGGGCGTATGGGTGCGTCGAGCAGACGCAGGCCTGGCCCGTGGTGCGGCTGACAACGCCGCGCGGTCCCTGGCCGACGGTCGACAGCGGCGGGTGGACGAGGTCCGGGCGCTGCGGGGCCTGCACCCCGCCCCGCTCCCCCAGGCACGCCCGCGATCCGGAGCATCCCTCAACCGGCGGGCGGCAGGCTGACCCGCGCCCGCCCGATCCAGCCTCAGCGCCGGACCAGGACGGTCCCGGCGGCCTTGTCATGCAGCCCACGCTGGTCGCGATCCCAGATCAGGGCCGGCACCACCAGGCAGAGCAGGACGGCGCGGACCGCGGCCCGGATCGGCCCCGCTGCGCCTCCGGCGACGGTCTCCACCCGGAGGTCGGCGACCCGTTGACCGATGCTCGCCCCCGCGGTACCCACCAGCAGCGTCTGCTCGAGGCAGAAGACCGCCAGCGTCGTCCACGACCCGCCGTGCAACAGCCCTCGGGCGATCAGCAGTGACAGACCCCAGTCGATCACCAGCCCGAGCAGCCGCCGTCCCACCCGGGCGACGGACCGGGATCCCTGCTCCGGGCGGCCGAGCCGCCGGCCGGGATAGTCACCGGTGGGCGCACCGCCGGGCCCCTCCAGCGACGATCCGAGATCCCGCCGGTCCGCCACGGTGTCAGGCTAACCGCGGGTAGCAGCGGCCTCTACGATGGGCCGCGGCAGGGCGATCTCGTGAGGAGCGCCCGTAACACCGGCGAAACAGGCGGGACACCGTCGGGAAACTGCTCACGCCTAACGTCCGCAAACATCAGGGCTGTCTTGAAGCGCGGCGTCGCGCCCGCCGGACGGCCCGCGGCATTCCGTGGAGGATGGATGTTCACCACTGCAGACGAGGTCTTGAGCTACATCCGGGACGAAGGCGTGCAGTTCGTCGACGTCCGCTTCTGCGATCTTCCGGGCGTCATGCAGCACTTCACGGTGCCGGCGACGTCCGTGGACGAGGATTTCTTCGAGAACGGCCAGATGTTCGACGGCTCGTCGATCCGAGGCTTCCAGGCGATCCACGAGTCGGACATGCAGCTGATCCCCGACCCGGCGACCGCGTTCGTCGACCCGTTCCGAGCGGCCAAGACGATTGCGATGAACTTCTCCATCGTCGACCCGTTCACCAAGGAGAAGTACAGC
>JBKPQU010000423.1:0-5287 GCA_046734255.1 Actinomycetota bacterium | reverse complement strand
GGGTTACGCGCACCCTTGACGCCCACGGCGTGACACCGTGCGCACCAGAAGCCCACGGTGTCACGCCGTGGACTTCTGGTGGGGCGGGGCCGGGGGGACGGGCGATCACTCGGCCAGGAGCTCGCCCAGCCTCGTGACGGTGTTCCAGTTCCGGGCGCTGGCCACGACCTTGAGGTGCTTCTCCACGAAGCCGCTGATCGGTGGGGCGGCGAGGATGCCGTCGGGGCACCACTGGTAGATCACCCGGTCGCCGATCCGGATGTCGTCCGGTGCCAGGTCGACGGGGTTGTGCTGCTTGAGCAGTTTCGGGTCCGGCGCGGTGGAGAGGAACAGCGCCAGGAACCTCGAACCGTTGGTGGCCACGTCGGCCAGCGGGTTGGCGTCGATCACCGCGCGAATCTCCTTCGCGGAGCGGATCAGGCAGCGCACGTCCATCCCCAGCTCGTCCTGGATCGCGGCCTCGATCTGCTTCGACAGCTTCGCCGGCGTGCCGGTGGCGGTGAACAGGGCGTTCCCGCTCTGCAGGTGGGTGCGGACGTCGGTGTAGCCCAGGCCGGTCAGCAACTCCCGCAGGTCGGCCATGGCGATCTTCTTGTTCCGGCCGACATTGATCCCGCGCAGCAGCGCGACGTACCTGCCCACGACGGGATTATGGCTCCCGGCGGCGGTACCCGAGCCAGGAACAGGCAACCACGGTGGCGACGATGATCTGGGCCGTCAGCGCGGGCATCACCCCGCCCAGGTAGTGGCTGATGAAGCTCGCGCCCAGGCTCGGCTGTCCGGCCCGCAGGCGGAGCCAGTTCTGTGCCGCAGTGAGCGGGCACGGAACCGAGAGCACGACGACGGTCGTCGCCCAGGCAACCGCGCAGAGGTGCGCGGCGACCGAACGGCGCCAGCGCCAGGCGAGAAAACCGCCGAACGCCACGTAGACGAGGAACGTGACGTGCAGCCCTGCGATCCCATACGCCGCGAACCGGTACATCGCTGGCGAAAGGCGCACCACGTCAGTACATCGCGAGGGACTCCGTGCAGCAAGGATCGGTCCTGCCTGCTGGCCGCTGCGGCGTGTCGGCGCCCCTCGGGCCGGCGCTCACCGGTCGGCCGGCGAGATCCGGACGGCGATCTCGCCGCCGAGCCGGCGCGCCTGGGCAAGCTCGAGGTCGTCACCGCTCCAGAACCGGCCGGGGTCGTACCAGTTGGGACGGCGGTCGGCCGCGAGCAGACCCATGTCCTGATAGGTGATCGCGACCACCTCGGCGCAGTAGGCCGTCTCCAGGGCCGCCTCCCGGGCCTCCCGCGACGAACCCGGCAGCCGCCCGCGCACCCACCGCGAGGCGAGCCGGACCGTGGACGGGAACGGCGTGCCGTCGAGGCGGGCGATCGTGCGGAGGACGGCATCCTCCATCGCGAGCGTGACCGCCGGCTCGAGCTGGCGCAGCCAGGCCCGCTGGGAGTAGCGGGTGGCCCAGACCAGCACCGACTGGCGCAGGTCGTGCAGCTGGACACCGCGGTGCTGGGTTCCCGACCACATGTCGGGGAGCGACTTGCCGAGCTCGGCGTGCCACATCAGCGGGGGAAGGTCGTCGATCACGACAGCCATGCCGACGTGGTTGATCGGGCTGTTCGTGGTCATCTGGATGGCCCGATCGGCCACGGTCCGCCCGCGGAAGAGCCACACGTCGCCGGTGCGGGTCAGCTCCAGAGCCTCCGCGAGGGTGACGCTCGAATCGGACACGGGTCGTAGCCTAGGGGCGTGCGCTGGTGGAAGGTGGTCGGTCTGGCCGGCCTCGTCGGGGTCGCCGCAACCGGAGTCGTGGTCGCTCGCTCGGAGCGCCGCCGCCGTACCTATACCCCGGACGAGATCCGGTCACGCCTGCACGCGCGGCACGCGGAGGCGACGGATCGGGCCACCGGCTCGTAGCCCGGCAGCCGGACGCCCCGCGAGTCAGGCCAGGAAGTCCAGCAGCAACTCGTTCAGGCGCTCCGGGACCCTCACCGGCACCCAGTGGTCGGCGCCGTCGATCCGCTCGTATCGCCAGGGACCGTGCAGGTAGCGCTGCGAACCGGTCATCTGCGCCTCGGTCAGGAACGGGTCGTCGCTGGACCACACGCCCATCACCGGGCAGGTGATCACGCTCCGCGGCTGCCTGCCCGCGGCGAGCCGGGCGAACTTCACCGGGTCGATGTTGGCCCGGTACCAGTTCAGTGCGGCGGTCAACGCCCCGGGCCGGGACAGGCTCTCCACCTGCCGGTCGGCATCCGGCTCCTCGCCGGGCCGCGCACCGTTCCAGGCCCACGCGCGGAACACCGCCCAGTCGTCGCGCGGTAACACCTGCTCGGCGACCCCGGGGAACAGGAACCACAGCATGTACCAGGAGCGCTGCCGTTGCGGCAGGCCGGCGTCCGCGGAGGCGAGGCCGTGGCCGACCGAGATCGCCACGAGCCGCCGGACGCGCTCTGGCATCGCGGCGGTGACGCTCCACGCCAGCGCGGCGCCCCAGTCGTGCCCGACGAGGTCCACCCGATCGATGTCCAGCGCGTCGAGCAGGCCGGCGACGTCGGCGACCAGCGTCGGCATCCCGTACGCACCGACCTCGGCGGGCTTGTCGGTCTCCCCGTAGCCGCGCAGGTCCGGCGCGAGGACCCGCCGGCCCGCCGCGGCCAGGGCCGGGATCTGGTGGCGCCACAGGTGCCACGTGTCCGGGAAGCCGTGCAGCAGCAGGACGGGATCCCCGGATCCGGACTCGGCGAGGTTCATCGTGAGGCCGGCGACGTCGAGCCTGCGTTCGACCACCGGCGGCGTGCCCCGCGCGTCCGCCGGGCCGGTCGCCGTCCCGGTCATCGTGAGGGGGCCGCCGGGGCTGCCGGGGCCGACGCGCCCAACTGCCCGCGCAGGCTGAGCACGGCCAGCATGAGGACCAGCACGATCAGCGCGATCGGCGCAAGGGAGTCGAACGTCCCCCTGCCGAGAACCGCCTCGTCGATCAAGCGCAGCAGGCACAACACCGCGAGGAGGCCGCCGAACATGGCCACCCACCGGTGGATCAGGCGCAACCGCACCACGGACGCGCCGAACACCATCGCGACCGCGAAGAGCAGGTCGTCGGTGCGCGGCAAGAACTGGTTCCAGGTCCCCGCGGCATCCGGCGAGGCGGGGTCCGCGACGAGCGCGAGCACGATCGTCGCGAGTCCCGGCAGGCAACCCGCGATCGCGACCGCGAGCATGCAGTTGCCGATCACGTTGTTGAAGGCCCGCAGCCGCACGGCGAAGATTGCGAGCAGAGCCGCCGCCACCAGACCCACCAGCTGCAGCACGATGACGGTGGTTCGGTGTGCGGCGTAGAACTCCGCGACTCGCGCGGCGGACGCCGATTCGTCGGGCAACGTCAGCGCTGCCTCACTGGCCAGCAGCGTCACCACGAAACCGATCCCGCACCAGCCACCGACCCGGTCACCACGAGCCTGCGGCTGCGGCGCCGAGGCGTTGCCCGCTGAGGACACCGCGCCTCCTGTCGATAGATCGTCGGGGATCGTGCGTCACCGTCCCACACCACCGCCGGGTGGGGAAGCCCCGGCGCCCGTGCACGGAACGGGCTGGGCTGCGGGCCGGGGACGGCTGTACCGTCGAGAGATGCTCACCGAACGGCGCCTCGAGATCTGGGTGGAGGACGCCCTCGCTGACTTCGTGTCCGACCTGAGGCTGTTCACGGTCAACCTCGCGTGGGCGGCTCTGTGGGTGGCTGCCGCGTTCGTCCCGGTGCAACTGGCCCTGTCGCCGGTCCAGCTTCCGGCCGTGTGGCGCTTCGAGGCCACCGTCCTCGGTGCCGTCATCATCACGGCGATGGGCGTGATCGCGCTCGTGCGTCCTCGGCGTGAGGAGGCCAGGGCGTTGCTGGCCGACGCGTTCGACTGGATCGAGGACCCCACACTGCCTATGCCCGCCGTGGTCGCGCTCCACGGATCCCACCCCGCCCCCCGCGCTGCCCGGGAGTTGTTCGACGCGCGGGATGTGTTCGCCGCGGGGGAGGCCCTGCCCGTCCGGAACGCCTATACGGCGCGGGGCCTGGTCGCCGCGCGGGACCTGCTGCCCGAACCACAGGTGCTGCCGGCGCGGCATGTGGTCGCCGTCCCGTACGTCGAGCCCGAGGACATGCCCGTGCTGCTCGGCGAGATCTGGTCCGCCGACGACGGCGGGTGGCTGGAACTGCCGCCCCGCAACGGCTAGGCCGAGCGCCTGCGGCGGCCCCGGCCCGCGCCTGCCTGCCGTGAACCGTTGACGGTTGGGGATCTTCTGCCGTAGGGATGGGCATGACCTTCGACGACGACGTCCGCGTGCTGGAGTCCGAACTCACCACCATCGAACAGAACTTCCGTGGCCTGTCCGCCGACGACTGGCGCTCGCCGACCCGGCTGGTGCCACTGGACGACTCCCGGCCGAAGTGGACGCTGTTCGAGCTGGCCGGACACTTCGACATCTCGATCGGGCTGACCCGCATGCTGATCGCCGACCCGCAACCGGAGGGTCAGGTCGGGCGCGACCGGGTGAGCTTCTTCATCTACTCCCGGGTGAAGCACGCACCGGTGGTGTACGACTACGCGTACACGATGGTGGCCGGCAAGACCCCGGAGGACATGCCCGACGTCCTGCGCGAGACGTTCAGCAAGACGATCGAGGAGTCCCGGGCCGCGTCACCGGAGGTGATCGGCTCCGGGTACTACGCCCTCATGCGGCTGGACGAGTTCGTGCCGACCAGGATCGTCGAGGCGGTGGTGCACGGCATGGACCTGACCGACGCGCTGGGTCAGGAGCCGACGGCCGGGGCGGAAGCCGTCGCGATCACCGCCGGCATCCTCGACGAGCTGCTGGCCCGCCGAACGGTGCCCGGGCGTCCCGCAGACCTCGCGGACGACATGGCCTGGGTGCGCGCGGCCTCCGGTCGCGGCCCCCACCCGGATCCGCGGCTGCCGCTGCTCGGCTGAGCCAAGGGTCTCGGGGGACGGCGCTCATTCCGATCGCACGGCCCGCCGGCGCCGTGCCTCGGCGTCCGCCGCCCCGCCCGGCCCGATCGGCAGGCTGGCGGCGGTCCCGCCGCGCCGCAGGTGGTTCTCGGCCTCCGACGCACGACCGCCGGCCGTCGCGGCGATGATCGACGGGAGCGGGCCGCGCAGCCAGGGCAGAGGCCGCAGCCAGGGCCGACCGTAGACGCGGGGCGAGCGGCGCTCGATGCCCGCGACGAGCCGGGCCACGCTCGGACCGACCGGGTAGGTGCGGTTGAAGGGGTACGGC
>JBKPQU010000422.1:0-4754 GCA_046734255.1 Actinomycetota bacterium | reverse complement strand
GACCGACGGTCGCCGCGTGCAGGATGCCGGCCCCCACCTCGGAGGTCCCGAGCACGGCCAGGTGCCGCCCGGGCGTGGTGTCCAGTGCGAACGCCGCCGTCGGCAGCCCGATGTCGACCGTGCGACCGATCAGCACGGACCGGCGGCGCACCGAGGGATCCAGGCGCCGCAGGGTCGGGTCCTCCTCGACGTGCTGCTCGGCGTAGCCGGCGAAGTGAGCCGGGGGGCGGGAGTCCGGCCGGCGCGCCTCCCACAGCCGGTGCCGCAGCCGGAGGACCGAGTCGGCATCCGCGTCGGGGAACCGCACCGTCCGGTTCGCCGACGTCGCGCCGCCTCCGTTGTTGAGTACTGCCGTGCCCAATGGGACGACCTCCGCGGCGGCGTTCTCCGGGGCCAGCACGCCGCGACCGCCGGCCAGTGCGACCCGCTGGGAGAACTGCCCGAAGATCGCCTCGCCCTTCGCGAACAGCGCCTCGATCCCCGACGTCGTCTGGCTGGCGAGGATCAGGTGCACCCCGTAGGAGCGCCCCTTGCGCGCCACCTCTTCCAGCAGCGCACCGGCCCGCTTGGCCAGGGCGTCGTTGCCGGCGAACAGCACGTGGAACTCGTCGATCACGGCGACGATCCGCGGCACGGCCGGCTGCGGGCGGGCGGCCCGGAGCCGGGCGAGGCTGGTCGCGCCGACCTGCTTCATCGCGGTGGCCCGCCGGTTCATCTCCGCGACCAGCGCGGCCAGGACGGCGACCCCGAACTCCCGGTCCGACTCGACGCCGACGGCGCGGGCCTGCGGGATCCAGGTGGGGTCGGCCTCGGTCGGGACGAACTCGCTGAACGAGATGCCCTCCTTGAAGTCCAGCAGGTAGAGCGCCAACTCGTCCGTGGAGTATCGCGCGGCCAGGCCGTAGAGGACGTCGAGCAGGAAGACCGTCTTGCCGGAGCCGGTGCGGCCGCCGAGCAGCCAGTGCGGCGTCACGTCGTCCAGGCTCAGGTGGACGGCGTCGCGGCCGGCGTGGCCGGCCATGGTCCGGAGCCCGCCGATCGAGGACTCCGTCCAGATCTTCGAGGGCATCAGGTCGGCGAATCTGACGGCCGAGTCCGCCGCGGCCCGCTCGGCGATCCGGCTGCACACCGCGGGCAGGAGGTGATCCGGCGGGCCGGGGTCGAGCGCCGCGGGGCCGGCCACACCGCGCCCGTCGGCGCTGAACCTCTCCTCGCCCGGAGGGTCGCTGACCCAGAAGTCGTTGCCGTGGGCGACGATCGCCGTCGTCCGGTCCAGCGGCGGCGGTGGCTCGAGACCGCGCTGGACCTGCGGCGGGTACCCGGCCAGCAGCAGATGGACACCCACACCGACGCCCGCGTGCGCGAGGGACGCCAGCCGCGCGGCCTCCGAACTCCCGAACCCGCTGGGGAAGGCGGCCACCGCCAGTACGAGGTGGGGGCGATCCTTGCCGGGGTCGGCCTGGCACAGCCGCACGTGCTCCTCGGCCTCGGCGAGCACCCGGCGCAACCCGTCGAGGTCGATGGCCGGTTCGGACATCAGCTCGGCGGCCACCAACGGGCGCATCGGCGTGAACGTCGTGCCCAGCGTGCCGCCGTCCACGGGAAGCACCCGCACGGATCCCGCCGGCATGGCGGCCAGCACGCGCAGCAGGACGCCCCGGACGAAGCCCGAGACCCGGGGGTCGCGGGCGTCCCCGTCCACTGACAGGTGGCCGCCGCCGATGAACGGCACGATCACCGGGAAGCCCTCCGAGACCGGATGGGCGGTGCCGATCCGCACCGGCCAGGGCCGGCCGGGCATGCCGTCCAGGCCCAGGCCGCGCTCGGCCAACTCGGGGGTCCAGGGGGCCGTCCACCAGCCGGGAATCAGTTCCTCGGCGACCTGCTGGATCTGCTGGACGATCGCGGCCTGCTCCAGCAGGCACTCCGCGCCGTAGACCGGCTCCTGGGGGGCGTGGTGGAGGGCCTCCCGCGCGGCGCCCAAGTGGCCCAGGGCGTCACGGTGTGCTGCCACTGCGCGGCGGAACACCTTGCGAACCGTGGCCATCGCAGCTCCCCGTGGGTCCTCGTCACGAACCGCCCCCGGCACTTCCGCAAAGCTACCCAACGCCCGGCGAAAGCGACGTTCGTCGGGCTCTGGGCTGGGCCCCGATGGGGTCCGCTACGGTCGCACCCGCCGTGCCGATGAGTTCTGCCCTGCCGGGGCGTCTGATGCGCAGCGGACTTACCAGGAAGCGACGACGAAAGGTCGCGCGAGATGAGAAGGCTGATCGTGAGCACCTTCCTGACCCTCGACGGGGTCATGCAGGCCCCCGGCGGACCGGGCGAGGACGAGGATGCCGGCTTCGCACACGGCGGCTGGTCGGTGAACTACTGGGACGACCAGATGGGTGAGGTCATGGGCGAGGCGATGAGCACCCCGTTCGACCTCGTGCTCGGACGCAAGACCTACGACATCTTCGCCGGGTTCTGGCCGAACGCCCCCGAGGAGGCCGGCGGCAAGCCACTGAACGACGCCACCAAGTACGTCGCATCGCGGGGCCGCCCCGCGCTGGGGTGGAAGGAGTCGGTCCTGATCGAGGGCGACGCCGCTGAGGGCGTTGCCGCGCTGAAGAAGACCGACGGACCGGAGCTGCAGGTGCACGGCAGCGGGAACCTGATCCAGACGCTCCTGCGCCACAACCTCGTGGACGAGTACCGCCTGTGGGTCTTTCCCGTCGTGATCGGGTCGGGCAAGCGCCTGTTCGCGGACGGAACCGTCCCCGCCGGGCTGAGGCTCGTCGACAGCAAGGTCTCCAGCACCGGAGTCGTCATCGGTACCTATGAGCCGGCGGGCGAGCTCGTCACCGGGTCGTTCGCGTAGCAGCGGCGCGCCCCGGGTCCCAGTGACCGGCCTAGTGACGGACGTCCTCGGGCAGCTCGTACCAGCGCACCCGCTCGCCGACGCGTGAACGGATCCTCCACGCGAGCGTCTTCGGGGCGGCAAGCAGTGCGGCCTCGATCGCGGCCGCCCGCGCCCGGACCCGCTGGGCCGTCCCGGCATCGACCCGCTCCTCGGCGAAGCCGGGCAGGCGCTCCAGGTTGGCGCGGGCCGTGTGCTCGAACCCCCAGTCCGCCGACAGCACCTGCACCACCCGGCCGAGGTCGATGGCGTCACCGAAGTGGTCCGCCTGCTGGCCGACCACATGGTCGGCCAGCAGGGCGAGCAGGTCGAGCAGATCCTTTTCGTTGATCCTCACGACCTGCAGCTTGGTCAGCAGGAGATCGGCGAGCGGGATCGTCACCTCGTCCACCAGCAGGCGGTCGGCGAGGTCCAGGGCGTGGCACATGGCGAACCGGTCCACCAGCACGTCCAGCGGGCGGTTGTGGACGGCGTCCCTGAAGTTCATCCGCTGGGCGCCGTGCAGCGCGTTGAACAGCTTGTCCGGCTCGTAGCCCAGCTCCTCCAGCAGGCGCCCGACCTCACGGGCCGACCGGCCCGGCGTCACGAGGTCGACGTCGCCGTACTCCCGGGCCAGCTCGGGACGGCGCGTGCTGGGGCACCTCGCCCACACCGCGACCCCACCCAGCAGCCGTACGGGCAACCCTCGCTCGCCCGCGGCCCGCACGATCCGCAGGCCCTCCTCGCGGACGTCCGCGAGGGGGCGCACGGCGGCGGCGTCGGGCTCGGTCATGCGCCGGACTTTAGTGGTCTGTCTGGGATCCAGCCGGGCGGATCAGCCGCGGCCGTGCTCGTCAAGTGCCGCACGCCAGTACGCCACCGAGGCGGCCATCTCCTGTACCACCTCGTCGTCGTCCGCCTCGAACGCGGGAATCACCTCGAGGATGAGGGCGATGTCGGTGGCACCCGAGTCGTCCAGCGCGTCCAGCAGGCGGTCCGCCTGGATGAGCCCCTGCGCGTTGGTGGCGGCGGTGAACGGCCAGTGGTGGTCGCCGACGCCGTCGGTCTGCTGCAATTGGACGACCGGCGCGAGGTGTCCCATCCGCCGCGCCCACGCGTACGGATCCCGCTCGTCACCGGTAGTCCCGATCACGCAGTGGTGCCCCACGTCCAGGCAGAGGTGGATCGGCACGTGCCGGTCGTCGCCCTGGCTCAGCAGCGCCTCCATCCCCGCCATCGTCGACGGTTCACGCGCGACCGCGAGGTTCTCCACCATCAAAGCGTCCAGGCCCCGCTCCCGGGCGTACGCGGCGAGCTCGGTCAACCGCTCGCGCAGTTCCACCTCCAGCGCCGCGCGGCGGACAGGGTCGGCCCAGTCGGCCACGCTGAACGCGCCCACGTGCCCACCGAAGGAGCCTGCCCCGCACGCGGCGGTGAACTCGACGGCCAGCCGGAGGAACGTCTCGGCCCGGTCGCGGAAGTCGGGATCCGGGTGCAGCAACAGGTTCGCCGAGTAGGCGGCCAGCCCGGTGAAGGTCGAGTGCAGGCTCAGCCCGTGCCGGTCGCACGCCTGGCGCACCGCGTCTGCCTGGGCGCGCAGCCCGGCCCGGCCCGCGTGCACGTCGACCAGGTCCAGGCTGTGCTCGACAAGGTCGACGCCGAGCGTCTCAGCACAGAGCGACGCCCAGGACGGCGGGTCCGGCCAGCGCTTGACCGCGAAACACGTGTTCACTCCGAGCCGGTAGGCGGTCATCGGCTCTCCTTCCTCACGGACGGCGTGCGCGCGGCGTGCACGGCCGGAGCCGGGCGAACCTGCTCGAACCAGGCTCGGCGCGCCGCCTCGTACTCGTACAGCGCCGGGGTGGGCCGGAAC
>JBKPQU010000421.1:0-9356 GCA_046734255.1 Actinomycetota bacterium | reverse complement strand
TCGCATCGATCTGCCGCGTACACGGCGCGGTGCTGGCTACCCGCAACGTCAAGGACTTTCACGGAACCGGGGTCACCACGACGGATCCCTGGCAGAGCGATTGAGTCGGGCGCATCGCATGCTGATCATGGGCCAAAGGGTGGTTTTCGGCGCCGAAAGCACCCTCTCGCCCATGATCAGCGTGCTCGTCGCCGGGTGAGAGCCGACTTTTCCTGGAGGGTGACCACGTGCGTCAGATCGAGTTCGAGGCGGCCGTCGCGCGGGGTGGTCGGGACCGCGTCACAGTGCCCGTCCCGTTTGATCCTGACCAACTGTGGGGTGCCAAGGCGCGCCACCATGTCACCGGCACGGTGAGCGGCATGCGCGTGCGCGCGGTGATCGAGCCCTTGGATGAGGGGTTCGGCTTCGTTCTGGGCCCGGCCTGGCGCCGGGACTGCGGCGTCGACGTGGGCGACCGCGTCCTCGTGTCTCTGGTGCCCGAGGGGCCACAGCGGGCCGATCTGCCGGCGGACTTCGCCGAAGCCCTGGACGCCAACCCCGCCGCCGGTCAGTTCTTCGACGCCCTCGCCCAGTTCTACCGACGGGCGTACCTACGGTGGATCGAGGCCACGAAGCGCAGCCCGGACAAGCGCGCCGAACGGATCGCCACGGTCGTCCAGCTTCTGGCCAACGGGCACAAGGCCAGGCCGGATCCGAAGGCGGCCGACTGAGCCAGGTCGGTGCTACTGGGAGTTCGAGCGCGCCACGTCGCTGCGCGTCCAGGTAGACCCAACCGTCGATGACGACGATCAGCACCAGAAGTCCCAGAGGGCCCGACCAAGGAGGGCTGTCGGTGCATGAGGCGCTCCTTACCGACCGGGCGCAATCGACCCTACGCCGGCAGCCTCATGACGTCGCGACGGGCAGCGTCAGACGGGAGACCTGGCCGTCGCCGTGGCCGATGACGTGTGTGGAGGGTCGAAGGGTGGTGCCGGTTCCGGGGTTCTCGTCGGTGCCGAGGTTGCGGGCGTAGTGGGGGTGGGAGCCGCCGGCGAGCAACAGTCGCAGCCGGTTTCCGGCGGTGAACCGGTGTGCGGTGTCCAGCAGCCGGACGGTGACCGGTCCGCCGTCCCGGGCGGGGTCCAGGCGAAGGTAGCCCTCCGTGACGTTACGGGAACGGCCGCGGGGGTCCACCTCCGAGATCCGGGCGAAGACGTCCACGTGCGGGTTGCCGCTGGAGTGCGCCAGCTCGACCACCGGAGCGCCGAGCACCTCCATGTCGGCCGGGAGCGGTGCGCCGGTGAAGGCCAGCACGTCAGCACGGGAGGCGAGGGCCGTGTCGTCGACGACGCCACCCCCGCTGAGCAGCGGGCCGCCGACGGTCGGGGTGGGATCGGCCGGGTCGAAGGTGAACGTCGACGCCGGTGCGTCGGTAGGCGGCGTCTGCGCTGTCAGGCCACCACCCGGTTGCAGGTGCCACTCCTGCTGCACCGTGTCCGGCGGCCAGGCGAGCAGGTCGCGCCACGCGTCCACGCCGGTGACGAACACCCGGACCGGACTGGTCCGGGTGCTGCCGGCTCGACCTGCCAGGTGATGGTCGAGCCAGTCCAGGCTCTCGCGCGCGAGGACGCCGGCGCCCTTCCCGACGACCTCCACGTGCGTCCAGGGGCCCACCGTCATCGCGACGTCGATGCCGCGCTGGTGCAGTCGCGTGTACTGCTCGACGGTCTGGCCGATGAAGAGGTCCTGCCAGCCGCCGACCAGCAGCACCGGGACGCTGACCCGGTCCAGAGCGGCGCCGTTCTGCATCGGCGCCCAGAACGGATCGGACGGATCCGAGCGAGTGACCCGGTCGCGGTACCAGGGGGCTCGGCCGGCGAAGTGGCGCTCCCCGGCGTCGGCCACCGGGAGCGCATCCAGAACCGGACGCAGCCTGCGGCCGGCGGTCGCCTGACGCCGCGCCGCGCGCAGCAGGCCGCCGTCCTCCTGATACGCCACCAGATCGCTCCAGGCGAGGAGATCGAGGTTCAGGGCGCCCGTGCCCCACGTGTGCCGGGCGAAGTCGTGCGGGCCGACGGTGACGACCGCAGCGGCCAATTCCGCCGGTGGGTCGACCAGCAGCGCCCATTGGGTGTAGCCGAGGTAGGAGGCACCCACGGTGGCAAAGGAGCCGGTGAACCAGTCCTGGTCGACCATCCACCGAACGACGTCCTGCCCGTCCGCGACCTCGGTGCGCATCGGATCGAACACCCCGGCCGAGCCGAAGGTCCCGCGGCTGGAGACGAACAGGACCGCGTAGCCGCGCGCGGCGAAGATTCGTGCCAGCAGCAACGAGCTGGGCATCCCCCGCCCGTAGGGACCTCGTACCAAGAGCGTGCCCTGCGCATGCGACGTCGGGCTGTACAGATCCGCAGCCAGGGTCACCCCGTCACGCATGGGCACCCGCAGGCCCCTGGTGACGGCGTAGCCGGTGCGCGCGGGCGGCAACCCGAGCACCCTGCCGGCCAAGCCGTCCACTGCGCGACGACTCCACGACCGACGGCTGACCTCGGCGGCGTGCACGGTCATCGGCTCGCACTCCTTCGTCAGGACACGTCGTGCCGGCCCTGGGAGGGATCCTGCAGGAGCGCAGGCAGGAACTTCTCAGGTAGGCCCTGGTAGGCGACGGGTCGTAGGAACCGGGAGATGGCTGCGGTTCCCACGGACGTGGTCGCCGGCGCGGTGGTCGCGGGGTAGGGGCCGCCGTGCTGCTGGGCGTGAGTCACGGACACGCCGGTCGGCCACTGGTTCCACAGCACCCGTCCGGCGCGTTCCGCGGCGAGCTCGATCAGGGCCGGCGCGATGTCGTCGTCGAGCTCGCCGACGATCGTGGCGGTGAGCTGGCCGGGCAGGTGTTCCGCCACGACGAGGAGTTGCTGCTCGTCGTCGTACGTGACGACGAGCGCGGCAGGTCCGAAGCACTCCTCGAGCAAGGTGCCGGGATCGGCGAGCACCGCGGTCACCGGGGTCGTGAGGAGGACGGGTCCGGGCTCGCCGTGGGGACCGTCGGGTGCGGACGTCAGGGGCCGCACCTCCGGGTGCGTGCGGAGGCGGGTCAGGGATTGCCCGTAACCGGCCTGGATCCTGTCGTTGAGCAGCGGTTGGGCGTGAAGCTCGGCGTGGTCGGCGAGCAGCCGCGGGACGTCGGAGTCGGACGGTACGAACAGCAGCCCCGGCTTGGTGCAGAACTGTCCCGCGCCGAGGGTGAAGGAACCGACGAACCCCGCCGCGATCTCCTCGGGACGGCGGGCGGCGGCCGCGCGGGTGACGAACGCGGGGTTCACGCTGCCGAGCTCGCCGAAGAACGGGATCGGGACCGGGCGCGATGCGGCCAGATCGAACAGCGCACGCCCGCCGGCGATCGAGCCGGTGAACGCGCCCGCGGCAATGCGAGGGTCGAGGACCGCCGCACGTCCCGCCTCGTCCCCGTGGATGATCCCGAACAGGCCGGTGGGGGCCCCTGCGGTCTGCAGTGCGGTCCGGACGACGTCGGCGGTCGCGTCGGAGAGCCGGGGATGCCCGGGGTGGGCCTTGAGCACGACGGGACACCCGGCGGCGAGGGCGGAGCTCGTGTCGCCACCGGCGACGCTGAACGCGAACGGGAAGTTGCCCGCGGCGAAGACGACGACGGGACCCACCGGGATCCCGATGCGGCGGAGGTCCGGTCGTGGCCCCATGCCCCAGGTCGAGTCGGCGTGGTCGATGCGCGGGTCGAACGGACGGCCGGTCTCGATCTCGTCGGCGTGCAGGCGCATCTGGAACGTGGTCCGGGTCAGCTCGGAGGTGAGGCGCGCACTAGGCAGGTGTGTCTCGTCTTCAGCGATCGGGATCAGCGTGCCCGCGGCAGTGTCGAGGTCGTCTGCGACGGCACGGAGCGCGGCTGCGCGATCGGTAGCGGTGCGTCGGCTCCACGGGCGACTGGCGGAGTCCGCGGCCGCGACGATCCTCTCGAAGTCGGCCGGCGTGGTCATCGCGGTGGCTTCGAGAGCGTCGGATGTCTCGTTCACGAAGCTGGTCCGGCCCACTCGGCGCGGAGACGACCGATGTGCCGGCTCATGAGTTCACCCGCGCCTTCGGCGTCTCGGGCGGCGATGAGGTCGACCAGTTCGAGGTGCTCCGCCGCGGACCCGGCCAGGGTGCCCTGCTCGGCCATCTCGGCCAACCCGAGCAGGCGGGTGTGCGAGCGCAGGTCGGCCACCAGGCTCACCAGGCGCTGGTTGTCGCTGTATTCCAGGATCGCCTGGTGGAAGCGGCGGTCGGCTTCCATGTAGGCGATCAGGTCCCCGGCCGCGGCGTGCTCGACGATGGTCCGCGCGAGCTCGCGCAGTTCGGGGATCGCCGAGGCGGGAATGCGGGGCGTCACCTGCTGCACGGTCGGCGGCTCGATCAGCCGGCGCAGAGCGGCGATGTCATCGAGCTCGGCGTCGCTGACTGCGGTGACGCGGAATCCCTTGTTCGGCACGGTTTCGACCAGGCCCTCGCGGGACAGGTCCATCATCGCCTCGCGGACCGGTGTCGCCGACACACCGAACCGTGCGGCGAGTGCCGGGGCCGAGTAGATCTCGCCGGGGGACATCTGACCGGAGATGATCGCCGCCCGCAGGCTCTGGGTGACTGTCTCGCGCAGGTAGGCGGCGGCCTTCTTCACGGGGCCGATGGTCAGCAGCTGAGTCATGGGCGCGAACTCACGTCGGGACCTCTACCGGTAGCCCTTGGCCAGCGCGGCCTCGGTGTCGCGGACGATCCGATCGGCAACGTCCCTCGCCAACGGCAGGCGGGGTGGGCGGCACCTGCCACCGAGGCGGCCGGCGACGTCCATCGACAGCTTGATCGCCTGCACGAACTCGGTCCTGGAATCCCAGCGCAGCAGCGGGTGCAGATCGCGGTAGATCGGCAGAGCCTTGGCGATGTCGCCCGGGTCGCCCGACGTGACCAGGTGGTACAGCTCCACGGTGCTACGCGGGATCGCGTTCGGGTAGCCGGCGATCCAGCCCTTCGCCCCGGCCACCCCCAGCTCCAGCAGCACATCGTCCGCACCGATCAGAAGGTCGAGGTCGGGTGCGAGTTCGGCGATCTCGTAGGCACGCCGCACGTCACCGGAGAACTCCTTCACCGCCACGATCAGACCATCGCCGTGCAGGCGGCCCAGCAACTCCGGTCGCAGGTCGACCTTCGTGTCGAACGGGTTGTTGTAGGCGACGATCGGCAGACCCACGGCCGATGCCGTCCGGTAGTGGTCGATCACGGCCTCGTCGTCGGCCCGATAGACGTTCGGTGGCAGCAGCAGCACCGACGCCGCCCCGGCCTCCGCGGCCTGCTCGATCCACCGGCGGCTCTGCAGCGCGCCGTACGCCGCCGCGCCCGCCATCACCGTGAACCCCTCCGGGGCGGCCCCCACCGCTGTGGTCACGACCCGTGCCCGCTCCTCGTCGCTCAGCGTCTGGTACTCGCCCAGCGAACCGTTCGGGCAGATCCCGTCGCACCCGTTCGCTGCCAGGAATCGGACGTGCTCGGCGAACGCGTCGTAGTCCACCGACCAGTCGTCACGGAACGGCAGGGCGCTGGCGACGTGCACCCCGTGCCAAGGCTTGGCAGTGCTCACAGCAAGTCTCCTTCGATCAAGAGGCCTCCAAGGTATCGGTGCAATGTCACATTGCACAAGTGGCCGAGACCAGCCGCGCGGCCATCCAGGGGCCGCCGTACCAGAACCGCCATCCGAGAGGCCGTTGCGTCACGTCGCGGAGGCTCAGCTGTGAGAGCCGGCCGGCGTAGTCCGCAGCGTGCAGGATGTCGACAATCAGGAGGCGGCCGCCGGGGCGCACCACCCGGGCCGCCTCGTCGATTGCCGTCTGTCGCGCCTGGGGGGATTTGATGTTGTGGATCGCCAGGCTGGACAGCACGACGTCGAAGGACCCGTTCGGGAAGGGCAGCGCGGTCATGTCGCCGGTGTGCAACTCCACACGGTCGGCGACGCCCTCGGCCTCGGCGTTGCGCCTTGTGGCCTCGGCCGTGTTGCCGGACTGGTCGACCGACCTCCACAGGTCGATGCCGACGGCGCTGCCGCGCGGCAGCCGTCGAGCCGCGGCGATCAGCACCGCGCCGCGTCCACAGCCCAGGTCGAGGACGCGCTCGTTGCCCTGCAGGCCGAGCCCGTCGAGGAGCTCTGACCAGGCGCGGAACTTCCCTCGCAGTGTGGTGTGCAGGTAGATCGCCGCGCTGCCGAGCAGCATGATCGAGCCGAGCAACGGCCCGAGCACTGCCCATGGACCGACATCCAGCATCGCGTTGACAGTCGCAACGACGAGAAGGATGACACCGCCCGAAGCCAACCAGAAGGGGACGCCTGGCGCATCGATCCCGTACGACGTACGGCGGCTCATCCGCCGAGGCTAGCGGCGGTCAGTCGGCCGCGGCCCGACACTGATGGCATGACCGATCTCCTGCAGTTCGACGAGGCCGCCTCCCGCCGGATCGAAGCCACCTACACCACGCCGGACGTCGTCCAGCAGCGGCGAGCCACCCGGGCGGCGCTGGCGCCGCGACGGGGCGAGCGCATCCTGGACGTCGGTTCCGGGCCCGGCTTCCTCGTGGTGGAGATGGCCGCGGAGGTCGGCCCGGACGGGCACGTGGCCGGGGTAGAGCCAAGCCCCGACATGCTCGCCCTTGCCCAGCGCCGCCGGCCCCTGCCCCGGAGCGCACCGGTGGAGTACCAGACCGGCGAGGCCACCGCCCTGCCATACCCCGACAGCGGCTTCGACGCGGTCACCGCGACGCAGGTGTACGAATACGTCGCCGACATGCCGGCCGCACTCGCCGAGGCGCACCGCGTGCTGCGCCCCGGCGGCCGGCTGCTGGTCCTGGACACCGACTGGGACTCGATCGTGTGGCGGTGCACCGACCGCGACCGGATGCGCCGCGTCCTCTCCGCCTGGGACGAGCACCTCGCCGACCCGCACCTACCGCAGCGGCTCACCGGCCTGCTCACCGACGCCGGCTTCACCCTCACCCAGTGCGCCGTGGTGCCGCTGCTCAACACCGCCTTCGGTCCGGACACGTACGGCGCCGGGCTGGTCGGGTTCATCACCGCCTTCGTACCCGGCCGGCAGGGCCTGTCCGACGCCGACGTCCGCGAGTGGGCCGACGACGTCACGAGTCAAGGTCGTGACTACTTCCTCAGCCTCAACCGCTACCTCTTCCTTGCCGAACGCTGACCGAGGCGGCCCAGGTGACCAACCGACGTGGACGGTCGGGCTGGGCTAGGGTGCGGATCACCGACATCGGCGGGGGCCGGCCGAGATGGGGCCCGGAGGTGCAGCGGCCCGGTTCCGGTGTGAGGAGCTGATGATGGCCACCACCGACGCTCCCAGGGGGTTGCGGTTCGCGCTGCGTGAGTGGATGCGGCCGCCGCGCCCGCATGGGGAGGCCATCGAGGGCCGGGTGGTCAGCTCGTTGGAGCTGTTCTACGACCTGGTCTTCGTGGTGTTCGTCGCGCAGGTCGCGCACGCGCTGGCGGCTCACCCGGACGCGGTAGGTGTCCGCAACTTCGTCGTGCTGTTCAGCGTGGTCTGGTATGCCTGGCTGAACGGCACGCTCTATCAAGACCTGCACGGCAGCGACGACGGCCGCTCGCGGTCGTACATGTTCGTCCAGATGTCCTTGATCTCCTTGATCTCCGTGTCTGTGGGTCACGCGGGCGACGACGCCGCGGACGGGAAGGCCTTTGCGGCCCTGCTTGCGGTGCTGATCGCATGGCTGACCTACCAGTGGTGGGTCGTGCGCCGTCAGGACGATCCCGAGACGGCGGCCACCACGACGCCGTACTTCATCGGCCTGGCCGGAATCTTCGTGTTCGCCGTGGCGAGCATCTTCGCCGCGTCCAACGACCTGCGAGTGCTGCTGTGGGGACTGGGCGCCGCCGCTGCGATCGTCGTACCCATGGTCGGGGTGTCACTGCGCAGGGTGCAGATCGAAGCGGCGTTCCAGATCTCTTCGTCGATGGCCGAGCGGTTCGGACTGTTCACGATCATCGTCCTCGGCGAGGTGATCGCCGGCGTCGTGACCGGCCTGGGCCAGGCGGAGCGCTCAATGGCCACCACCACCGTGGGGCTGCTCTGCATGGGCATCGGATTCGGCATCTGGTGGAACTACTTCGACTTCGTCGGCCTGCGCTCCCCAAGGCCCGGTCTCGGGGTTCGCGGCATCTGGCTGGTCACCCACCTGCCCCTATCTATGGCGGTGGCCGCGACCGGTGCCGGCATGGTCAGCCTGATCGAGCATGCGGCCGACAACCACACCCCCACGGGGACCGCGTGGCTCCTCGGCGGGTCCATGGCCGTGCTCTGCCTGTGCCTGGCGGCGCTCATTCGGCTGCTGCCTGAGCGACGCGGCGACCGACTCGTCCCGACCGGACTGGTCGCTGCTGCTCTCGTCTCGGTCATCGCGGCCGCGCTGCGGCCACCTCCATGGGCGCTGACGCTCGTGCTGCTGCTCGCGCTCACCGCCGTGTGGACGGAGTCGTTCGTACGGCACGCCCGACTGGGTGAGCCCTTCATCCATTCGCCGCAGCACGAGAACTGAGGACAGGACGGCGACGCGATCACGAACGGGACTCGGCCCGTCGGCGCTTCTCCAGTCCCTCGAGCAGCACGTCGATCGCGAACTCGAACTCTGCGTCGTCGTCGCAACCGCCGAGCGCGCCCTGGTGCGAAACGGCGGTCGCGAGCTCGGCGACGTGCGGGTGCGTCTCGGCCCAGGCGCTTGCCTGGGCGGCGACGACTTCCGGCGGAGCCCGGGTGCCGGGGGAGTCGTCGAAGAGGTCCTGGCTGAAGCCGAGGATCCGGCTGCCGAGCAGGTGCAGAGCGTGATGGCTGAGGTCCACCGAGCAGCCGCCGCGTCGCAGCACGGCGAGCACCCGCTCGATGTGACGCAGCACAGCCGGAGTCGGCGATTCGCGTCCCTCCAGCACGCGGGCCGCCCAGGGGTGACGCACCATCGCCTGACGCGCCGCCATGACGAGAGCGCGCAGTTCCTCGGTCCACGGCGCGCCGGCGGGCGAAGCCTCGGGAACGGGCACGATCTCGGCGACGACGGCATCGGCCATGGCGGCGAGCAGCGCGTCCTTGTCATGCAGGTGGTAGTAGATCGACATCGGGTCGACGCTGAGCTCCTGGGCGAGCCGCCGCATGCTCAGGCCGTCGAGGCCGTCGCGGTCGGCCAGCGCGATGCCGGCGGCCACGATTCTGTCTCGGCTCAGGCGTGCCGACGCACGAGGGGACAAGCGGTCATCTGCACGTCGAGGCACAAGGAGATCGTACTTGAATCCCTACACCGTAGGGCAT
>JBKPQU010000420.1:0-3571 GCA_046734255.1 Actinomycetota bacterium | reverse complement strand
GTGCAGGTGGACGGCGGCCGCGCCACCGGGGTGCGGCTGGCCGGCGGCGGCCTGCTGGCCGCGGACGTCGTGGTCGCCGACGCCGACGCCGCCCATCTCTACCGCGACCTGGTGGGGGCGCCGTACGCGGCAGCCCCACTGGCCGCGCTACGCCGGGCCACGCCGTCGATGTCCGCGGTCGTCCTGCTGCTGGCCCTGCGCGGCCGCACGCCGGGACTGCGCCACCACACCGTGCTGTTCCCCTCCGACTACGACGACGAGTTCGACTCGGTGTTCGGCACCGGGCGGCGCGGGCGCGGCGGGCCGCGGCCCGTCCCCGACCCGACCGTGTACATCAGCGCCCCGGACGATCCGGCCACGCGCCCGGACGAGGACCACGAGTCCTGGTTCGTGCTCGTCAACGCGCCCCGGCAGGCGCCGGGCGTCGACTGGGACCGGCCCGGGCTGGCCGAGGAGTACGCCGACCATGTCCTGGCGGTGATGGCGGGCCGCGGCCTCGACGTCCGGGACCGGCTGCTCTGGCGGGTCGTGCGCACGCCCGCGGACCTGGACCGAGCCACCCGCAGCCCAGGGGGCTCGATCTACGGCACGAGCAGCAACGGCGCCCGGGCCGCCTTCCTGCGCCCGGCCAACCGCTCCCCCGTCCCCGGCCTGTTCCTGGTCGGCGGATCCGCTCACCCGGGCGGCGGCCTCCCGCTGGTCGGCCTGTCCGCGGCGATCGTGGCGGAGCTGATCGGGCCCGCCTGACGAGGAGTGCGGCCCTGCCGATCAAATGCGGGTCAAACAGATGAAATGAGCCTGCACGGGTCGCATTCGTGACATCAGGTACGCGAGAGTGGGCGACAGGCCACAGGCGGACCCGGGGCGGGAGGGCGCGAAGATGATCAAGCCAGGACTGACCCGGACCCGCAGGGGGCTCGCCTCGATCGCCGCGGGCGCGCTGCTGGCGACGCCGCTGGCCGTGATCGGCGGTGGCGGCGCGGGAGCCGCGACGATCGCCGGGGCCCGCTCGCTGTCCGACCCGCTGGCGGTCACCTTCGCGGAGGTCCCCAGGAGCCGCACCACCGACCTGCACGTGCTGGCCTGGAACGACTTCCACGGCAACCTGGAGCCGGGCAGCCTGAACCTCTACGGCCAGTACGCCGGCGGCGCCGCCTACCTGGCCAGGCTGGTCGCCGACCGGCAGCGGCTGTACGGCCGGAACGAGGCCACGGTGATGGCCGGCGACGCCATCGGCGCCTCGCCGCTGGCCAACGCGCTGTTCCACGAGGAGCCGGCGATCGTGATCAGCAACCTCATGAACGTCGACTTCTCCTCGGTCGGTAACCACGAGTTCGACAAGGGCCGGCAGGAACTGCTGCGGATCCAGAACGGCGGCTGCCACCCGGTCGACGGCTGCACGGGCGCGCCGTACGCGCTGCCGGGCGGCGGGACCACCGACGTCTACCCCGGCGCGGACTTCGGTTACCTGTCCGCGAACGTGCTGCGCGAGGACGGACTCACGCTGTTCCCGGCCAGCGGGATCAAGGTCTTCCACAGTCACGGCAGGGCGATCCGGGTCGGGTTCATCGGCGAGGTGCTCAAGGACACTCCGACGATCGTGACGCCGTCCGGCGTGGCCGGGCTGACCTTCACCGACGAGGCGGACGCCGCGAACGCGGCAGTGCGCGCGCTGCAGCGCCGCGGCGTGACGATCCCGGTACTGGTGATCCACCAGGGCGGCTTCCAGACGTCGCCGGCCACGCTGAACGGGTGCTCGGGCAACCTGGCCGGCAGCCCGATCCTGGACATCGCCTCGCGGCTGGACCCCTCGATCAAGGTGATCATCTCCGGCCACACCCACGCCGAGTACCGCTGCACGGTGACGACCAACGGCGTGACCCGGTTGATCACCAGCGCCTCCTCGTTCGGCCGGGCGCTGTCCGACATCACGTTGACCGTCGACACGCGGACCGGCCGGCTCGTGGCCGCCGGTGCGACCAACACGGTCGTGGCGAACGCGCTCACCGCGCCGCCTGCCGCCCGGGTGGACGACCCGAGCAAGGCCGACCCCGCGGTCGCGGCCGTCGTCAAGCAGTACGTCGACGCCTCCGCGCCGCTGGCCAACCGGGTGATCGGCCGGATCCAGGGCGACCTCACCCGGAGCGCCTCCGTCGTCGGCGAGTCCAGCCTCGGGGACGTGATCGCCGACGCCCAGCTCGCCGCGACCGCCCCCGCCGACACCGGCGGCGCCCAGGTCGCGTTCATGAATCCCGGCGGGATCCGGGCGGACCTTCTGGTCAACGCGATCTCCTCCGGCGGCGAGGCACCGGGAGAGGTGACCTACGGCGAGGCGTTCACCGTGCAGCCGTTCGGGAACAGCCTGGTGACCAAGACGATGACCGGGGACCAGCTGCGGGCCCTGCTCGAGCAGCAGTTCACCGGCTGCGGCGGCCAGACGTCCGCCAAGACCCTGCAGGTCTCGGCGACCTTCCGGTACGAGCAGTCCACCGCCGCCCTGCCGGCCGCGCCCACCGAGGCGCAGTGCGCCGCGATGATCGGCCAGATGTGGGTCGACGGCGTCCCGGTCGAGGCCGCGACGTCGTACCGGGTGACGATGAACAGCTTCCTGGCCACCGGAGGCGACGGGTTCACCGTCTTCACCGAGGGCACCGACGTCCTCGGCGGTGCCCAGGACATCGACGCGCTGGTCGACGCGTTCGCCGCCGCGGAGCCCGCCGGCATCGCCGTCCCGGCGGCCGACCGGATCGTGCCGATCGGCTGACCGCCCGTGGACCGCGGGCTCAGCGGAGCCGGCGGCGGACGACGACCAGCAGCTGGGCCAGCCCGGTGGCGCCGAGCGCGACCCACGCGGCCGCGCCGACGTTGGCCCAGGCGGCCGCCGTTCCGGGGAACAGCCCGGCGCCGAGCAGGCACGCGGCGGTGACGATCACCCGGGTGGGCCGCTCGGAGACCGTGACGACGCCGATCCCGGCCATGCCTCCCGCAGCGGCCCGCGCGCGGACGTACTCGTGCAGCAGGGCGAGCCCGCCGGCCGTCCAGCAGGCCCAGCCGGGGGCGCCGAGCAGCCACAGCGCGACCACGTAGGCGGTGTCGGAGACCCGGTCGCAGACCGAGTCAAGGACGAACCCCCACCGGGTCGCGCGACCGGTCAGCACCGCCACGGCCCCGTCGAGCCCGTCCAGCACCCCGCCCAGCGCCACCAGCGCCGCGGCCGCCAGCACCCACCGCCCGCCCGCCGCGACGAGCGGCAGCGCGGACACCGACACCAGCACGCCCAGGCCGGACAGCGCGTCCGGGACCAGCCGCAGGCGAACCGCGGCCGGGGCCAGCGCGCGCATCAGGTCCAGCCAGGCACCGACCATCCCGGAGGTCGAGGCGTCCCCGTGGAGCTCGGCCCACCGCCGCCGGTATTCAGCGCGATCCGGCAGCCGGATCAGGCCAGCGCCCATCGCACGGTCAGCCGCACCTCCACGTCCATGCTCCCCGGCTCGACGTCGGGCGCCGCCGCCGCCCGGGCCGCCATCGCCATCGGCCGGACGCCGCCCGGGGGCGGCACACCCTCGATCAC
>JBKPQU010000419.1:0-12336 GCA_046734255.1 Actinomycetota bacterium | reverse complement strand
GGCCCAGTCCGCGCTGTGGAGGGTGTTGCGCGACGGCTCCGGCCCGCGGCGGTGGATCGTCTCCGACCTCGTCACGCTCGGCCACCCCCGCGGCGCACCCGAGGCGGTCGGCGCCATGCCGGTCCGCTGGACCAACGCCTGGTTCTCGCACGCCGACGGTGCCGGCCCGCTGGCCCGGGTCGCCGGCCCGGGAGTGGAGGACGTCGTGCTGGCCGCACCCCGGCTGGCGGCCGTGCTGCCCCAGACCTGGCCGGGTAGCGCCTACTGGACGGCCACCGGGCGGCTGGCCCGCGAAGGCAGCCGGTTGTCGGTGGCGCTGCTGCGCCGTCTGGTCCGCAGGCGTCCCACGCTCCTGCTCAGGGCGCCCGTGCCACCTCCGCCCGAGCGACTGCAAGAGTTGGCCGCCGCTGTGCGGCAGGCCGCGCAGTACCCGACCGCGCGGGGGGCGGTGCTGGCCGACGTCCGGCTGATGGTTGGCGCGGAGCCCGCCGGCGGGCACCCCTTCCCGGTGGGCGCGGTGCCGGTGCCCGCCGCGATCGCGCTGCGGGAGGTCCGGTCGCTGCTCGGGGAGGGCGGCCGCGTCCAGGTGCTGCTGAGCTCGGGCCTGCTGCCCCCGCTGGACCCTGCCGGGTAGCGGGCGCCGGCCCGGCCGCGCTCAGCTGGACTGGACCTCGGTCCGGTCCTCGCCCCACAGCGTGTGGAAGACGCCCGGGCGGTCGACACGGCGGTAGGTGTGCGCGCCGAAGAAGTCCCGCAAGCCCTGGACCAGGGCGGCGGGCAGCCGCCGGCTGCGCAGCCCGTCGTAGTAGGCGAGTGCGCTGGAGAAGCCCGGCGCTGGGATGCCGTTGCTCGCCGCGCCGGCGACGACGCGCCGCCAGGAGTCCTGGGCGCCCTCGACCGTGCCGGCGAACCCCCTGTCCACCAGCAGCGTCGGGAGGTCCGGGTCGGCGTCGTACGCCTGCCTGATCCGGTCGAGGAAGCGCGCCCGGATGATGCAGCCGCCGCGCCAGATCGTTGCCATCGCGCCGAGGTCGATGTTCCAGCGGTATTCCTCCGATCCCGCCTTGATCATGTCGAAGCCTTGGGCGTAGGCCACGACCTTGGAGGCGTACAGCGCGTCCCGGACCGCGTCGACGAACGTCTCCGGATCCTTGACCGTCCAGCGTTCCCCCGGCCCGGCGAGGCCGCGGGCGTGCTCACGCAGATCGGTGTGCCCGGACAGCGAACGGGCGAACACGGCCTCGGCGATCCCGCTCACCGGGACGCCGAGGTCCAGCGCGATCTGCACGGTCCAACGGCCGGTGCCCTTCTGCTCCGCGGCGTCCGCGACGACGTCGACGAACGGCTTCCCGGTGGCGGCGTCGACCTGCGAGAGGACCTCGGCGGTGATCTCCACCAGGTAGGACTCCAGGTCCCCGCGGTTCCACTCGCGGAACACGTCGGCGATCTCGGCGGGGGACATGCCGGCCGCGGAGCGGAGCAGATCGTAGGCCTCCGCGATCAGCTGCATGTCGGCGTACTCGATGCCGTTGTGGACCATCTTGACGAAGTGCCCGGCACCGTCCGGGCCGACGTGCGTGCAGCAGGGCGTGCCGTCGACCTGGGCCGCGATCGACTCCAGCAGCGGTCCGAGCGACGTGTAGGACTCCGCTGACCCACCGGGCATGATGCTGGGCCCGTGCAGCGCCCCCTCCTCGCCGCCGGAGACCCCGGCGCCGACGAAGTGCAGCCCGCGCTCGCGCAGCGCCGCCTCGCGCCGCCGGGTGTCGACGAAGTGCGCGTTCCCGCCGTCGACGATGATGTCGCCGGGCTCCATCAGCGCCGCCAGTTCGTCGATCACTGCGTCCGTGCCCGCCCCCGCCTTGACCATGATCAGGACCCGGCGGGGGCGTTCGAGCGAGGCGACGAACTCCTCCATCGACCGCGACGGGACGAACGTCCCCTCGCTACCGTGCTCGGCGACCAGAGAATCCGTGCGTGCCTGGGTGCGGTTGTGCAGTGCGACCGTGTGGCCGTGCCGCGCGAAGTTGCGGGCGAGGTTGCGTCCCATCACCGCGAGGCCGGTGACCCCGATCTGTGCGCTGCTGCTCATGAGCGATCGTCCTCCTCGTCCAGCGTGACCTCGTAGATCTGTGCCCTGCTCATGAGCGGTCGTCCTCCTCGTCGAGGGTGACTTCGCGGGCCTGCTCGGCGACGTCGCCCTCGTCCGCGCGGGACAGCACCTCGGCGTCGTCGGGCCCTCCGTCGCCCGCCCCGGCCACGGCCTCGGGGTCCAGGTCAACGTCCACCAGGTCGCGATGCTGCTCGGCCGCGTCCTCCTCGGGGGCCTCGAGATCGGCGGTCCAGGTCGGCCCCTGCTCGCCAGGGCCTCCGGCTGCTGCCTGCATGTGCCACGCCCCTTCCCCGTCGGCTCGCCGATCCCACCCTCGCAGGCACCGCGGTGATCCGCCAAGCCTGGCCCCGGAGGCGCCGATCAGCGCCGGGACTTCCGTGCGGACGGCCGGTGGCTGTGGTCGCCGGCCCAGGCGAGCAGGTCCTCCACCGGCCAGGTGTTGACCACTCGCGCCGGGTCGATGCCGCACTCCTCCGCCCGCTCGCAGCCGTACGGCTGCCAGTCCAGTTGCCCCGGCGCGTGGGCGTCGGTGTCGATGCTGAACAGGCACCCGGCCTCGATCGCCTGCCGGAGCAGCCGGCGCGGCGGGTCCAGGCGCTCCGGCCGGCAGTTGATCTCGACCGCGACGCCCTGCTCCGCGCACGCGCCGAACACGGCATCCGCGTCGAACTGCGACTCTGGGCGGCCCCTGCCACGCACGTAGCGGCCCGTGCAGTGGCCCAGGATGTCCATGTTCGGGTTGCCGATCGCGGTGATCATCCGGGGGGTCATGTCCGCCGCGGGCATCCGGAGCTTGGAATGCACGCTGGCGACGACGACCTCCAGGCCGGCGAGCAGGCCCTCCTCCTGGTCGAGGGCGCCGTCCTCGAGAATGTCCACCTCGATGCCGGTGAGCAGCCGGAACGGTGACAGCACCGGCTGGAGCGCCGCGACGATCTCCAGCTGCCGCCGAAGCCGTTCCGGGCTCAGCCCGTTGGCCACCGTGAGCCTGGGGGAGTGGTCGGTCAGGACCATGTAGTCGTGCCCCAGCTCTCGGCCGGTGACCGCCATCTCAGGGATCGGCGAGCCGCCGTCGGACCAGTCGGAGTGGGTGTGGCAGTCCCCGCGCAGCACGGCCCGCAGCCGGGCGCCGCCCGCCGTCACCGGGCCGGGGTGCTCCTCCTCCAGCCGCTGGAGGTATCCCGGGACGGAACCCGACAGCGACTCCATCACGCAGCGCGTGGTGACGTCGCCCAGACCCTTCAGCTGTGCGAGGTCGCCCGCGCGCGCGTGGCCGTCGATCTCCTCCGGTGGCAGCGCGGCGAGCGTGGCCGCGGCGGTGCGGAAGGCTCGGACCCGGTAGGTGGACTCGAGCGCGCGTTCCAGCAGGAAGGCGATCCGCCGGAGGTCGGCGACCGGATCGCGGGGTGCGGGGGAGGCGGCCACAGGCGACAGCCTGCCCCAGCCCCCCGCCGTCGGCACAGGCACTCGGGGTGGCTGCTTGCCCGGGACCCTCCGGCCCGTGGTTGGCTGCCGGGATGAGCCTGTTGCCTGGGGCGGACCTGGAGGGCTTCCTCGCGCAGTTCGACGCCGACGCGGCAGCGGTCGCGCTGGCCGCCCGCGAGGCGGTGCTCCAGGTGTTCCCCGATGCGCTGGAGACCGCCGACGGGAAGGACCTCGGCTACGGGACCTCCGCGGGGTACCGGGGCCTGGTGTTCGTGATCAGCCCGAAGCGGCGGGCGGTGAACCTCGGCGTCGCCCGGGGGGCCTCGCTGCCGGACCCGGACGGGCTGATGTCGGGAACCGGCAAGGTGCACCGGCACGTCGACCTGCGCTCCACCGAGGCGGCCGGCGACCCCGCGCTGCACCGGCTGATGGAGCGCGCGCTCGCTAGGCACCGTTCCGGAGGCTGACCGGATGGAGGCTGACCCGAGGAATGCCCGGCAACCCGGCGGGTGTTGATCCAGACGTCGTCGTTTCCTCGTTCGAAGACGTGTGGACATGTGCAGGCAGGGCCGATGAAGGGTGACCGAGTCGAGATCGTCGTGGATGCTGGCGGTTCGATCCGCTCCTACGACGTGACCGCCACGCGGGCGGGGCGCCGGGTCGAGATCTCCCAGGGTCGCGGCGTCGTCGAGGTCACCGAGGTCACCCGCGGCGGGACGCCGGTGCGGACCGCGCGGTTCATGGCCTCCCGCGTGATCGCGCTCGTCGAGTATCCGGCCACGCGACCGGCACGCCCGCCCGCCGCCCGGCCGGACTCAGGTGAGCATCCAGCGCCCGCCGATCAGCAGCGCGGCGCCTGAGGCTGCCGCGAACAGCAGCACCCAGATCGCCGCGGGCACGAACGTCATCCGGGACAGGTGCGCCGGATCGGAATCGTGGCTGAACCCGCGGAACAGCTCGAACGACCCCCGGACGCCGCTGAACAGCAGGAACCAGGTCAGGGTGTAGGCGGCTACCGCCTGCAGCTGGGCACCGGCGCGGTAGCTGGCGAGCACCAGCAGGCCACCGAACAGCAGCAGCACCAGCCCACCGACCACGTTGCGGATCATCAGGAACATTCCGGTGAGCGCGAGCAGGCCGACCAGGAGCAGGCTCCGCGGGTCGTGCCCGGAGTCCAGCAGAGCCGCCCCGGCCAACCCGATCAGCGAGGGCATCAGGTAGCCGGCGGCCGCGGTGACGACGAGCCCTGCGCCGCGGTCCCGCCCGGCGGAGTGGGTGGCGCCGCTGCGGTCGGCGTGCATCCTGATTCCGGTGAGGCGCCGGCCGACGACCAGGGCGGTCAGGGCGTGCCCACCCTCGTGCGCGGCCGTGTACACGTGGCCGAAGAAGGCCCACAGCGGGTTGACGAACACCGCGACCAGGGCTACCACACCGGAGAGGACGACGAGGGTGTCGTCGGGTTGGGGCGCTGCAGAGATCATCGTGCCGGCCTCGTCCCTCCTACCGTCCGCCCGACCTGCTGCGGGCCCCCGCCCGGTTCGACGATGGTAGACGCGTGTGCTGTGCGGGCCCCCTGTGGCCAGGTCGGGCCGCGCAGGTGAGCATGGTCGTCGGGAGGTGTGACCGGTGGACGAGACCGAGGTCGCCGAGGAGCTGTACGGCGTCCCGCCCCAGGACTTCACGAGGGTCCGGGACGAACGCGCTGACGAGGCCCGCGCCGCCGGGAACCGTGAGCTCGCCGCCTCGATCAAGCGCCTGCGCCGCCCCACGATGTCGGCGTGGGCGGTGAACACCCTGGTCCGGCGCCGCCCGGAGGAGATCGAGGATCTGCTCGCGCTCGGCGGCCGGCTGCGGGATGCGCAGACGCGCCACCGCGGTCCTGAGCTGCGCGAGCTGGACCGGCAGCGCAAGCAGATGTTGGCCACGCTGAGCCGTCAGGCGCGCGAGCTGGCGGCCGAGGCCGGGCAGCGGCTGAGTGACGCCGCGGAGGCCGAGGTCCTGCAGACCCTGCACACGGCGCTGGTGGACCCGGCGGCCGCGCATACCGTGCGGTCCGGCCGGATGTCGGCGCCGCTGTCGTACTCCGGCCTCGGCCCGCTCGGTGCCGTCGCGCCCGACGAGTCGCCGGTCGCCGTCGTGACCGCGCACCCGTCGGCCCGGCGCACGCTCGCGGCGGTCCCCGCGCCTGAGGAAGCCCCGCCGGTGCCCAGCGGTCCTCCCGAGGTCGCCCGGCCGGTCGCCCGGCGCCGGGTGGAGGAGGATCGGCGGCTGCGCGAGCAGGATCGCGCGCGAACGGCCCTCGCGGACGCCGAGCACGACATCGAGGAGGCGGTGATCGCGTTGCGGGACGCCGAGACCCGGCTGCAGCGCGCGACGTCCCGGCGGGAGGATCTCGAGCAGCGGATCCAGCGGGTCACCGAGCAGCTGCACGAGCTGGAGGAGCAGGCGATGCACGCGACCCGCGACGTCCGTGAGGCTCGGCGCGCACGGGATTTCGCCGCGAAGCTCGCGCAGGCCGCGCAGGCGGCGCTGGACCGGGCCCGCCACGAGGTCGACCGTCTCGGGTGGTGAGCTCGCGGAACGGGTTGCGCTGCAGGACATGGGGGGACGCAGGAGCCGACCCGAGGGAGCGTTGAACGCTCGCAGGGGCCGGACTCCTGCGTCCTGGCTCGTGAGCCCGAGAGGCCGACGACCACCTCCAGCGTAACTCCGGTCACAGGTATCGCACACACGCCGGGCGTCCCCCCGGGCGGACGCCCGGCGTGTGTCCGGATCAACTGATCACTTGGTAGCGGGTGAGCATTCCAGCGGTGATGTGGTCGCTGACGTGGCAGTGGAACAGCCAGATGCCGACGTCGTCCGGAACCATGTCCGCCGTGACCATCCCGGCCGGCATCAGGGCGACGACGTCCATGCGCATCCCGCCGACGAGCACGTCGTTGCCGTGCCAGTGCGGGGTGTGCTGGTCGACCTCGGTGCCCATGGCCATGATGTACCAGCGGACCCGCTCGCCCTTCGTGATGGTGACCAGGGGCTGGTTGCCGAACACGTAGCCGTTGATGTTGTGCATGAGGTTGGACTCTTGGAAGTCCTCGTCCTCCGGGTCGGGAGCCGGTGGTTCCGCGAACCGGTCGATGTTCGTCTGCAGGTACGGGCTGGCGTTCTCGTTGCCCACCATGAAGTTCTCGAAGAGCTCACGGTCGACGTCCTTCGGGCTGCCGTCGGCCCGCGCCATCCCGCGTGCGGTGATCTCCATGAACCCGATCAGCCCGGCGTAGGTGTCGCCCACCTCGTCGGTGTGCGAGTGGTACATCGACATGATCGAGCTGCCGTCCTCGGGCCCGGGGCCGGCGCGCTCGGGCACCTCCCAGACGTAGGTGTGCATCCCGCCGGTCGGCACGGAGTCGTCCGCCTTTTCGGCGCCGGCGGTGCCGTCGTTGTACGGCGCGCCCTCGCTGTCCTTGTTGTAGAGGACCATGTGGGGGTGGACGCTGGTCGGGATCCGGCAGGTGTTCTGGAACACGACCTTGATCGTGTCACCCACCTCAGCCCGGATCACCGGACCGAGGAAGCCCAGGTAGGCGTCCTGCGCCGGCCGGGGCTGGAGGGTGGAGAAGGTCGCGTCGGTGTAGCCCCGATAGATGCACTTGAGGTACTTGGATCCGATCCGGCCAGGTCCGGTCTGGACGTACGTGTTGGCCACGTCGTCGAACGGCTGGCCGGTGATCTCGTTCGTGCCCGCCGGGGCGTAGTCCCACACGACCTCGTCGGAGCTGATGAAGTACGTGCGGGTCTTGCCGGTGGACTTGAACGGTGCCCCCGCCACGTTCTCCCAGTACTGGCTGCCCGACATCGACCCGGCCGAGCCCATCTGCATGCCGGCCATCCCGGACGCTGCATTCCGGGCCGCCGAGGCCTGGGCCGCCATGGCCGATCCGGTGGCGACGACGCCGATCCCGAGCACGACCGCACCGGCGGCCGCCGTCCATCGGCTGGGGTGGGCCACCGACAGCCTGACCTGGCCGGCGTCGCTTCGCCGCAGTGTCGCCGCGCTGGTCAGCAGGACCAGTGCGGCTGCCGCGAACTGCACCAGCCCCAGCGGGTGCTGCCGCAGGTTCACGTCCCCGAGGAGGCCGACGGAGAGGGAGACAAGAGAGGCGCCGGCAGCGCCGCGCCAGACGGTGCGCGTGTCCGACAGCGCGAGGAGGGGGCCGAGGACCAGCCATGCGGCCGTCAGCAGGGCATAGCCCACGCCGAACCAGAGGGCTCGCTGGAACTGATCCGGGGCCACGAGGATCTGGGACAGGCCCGCACTCACAGCCCCCGCTGCTGTTACGTACCGTAGTGGAGCCTGGAGTCTGCCCGGTTGACGAGCCGGGTCAGAGTGACTTTCCGTAATTGTTTCTGCCTGGAGGGTCCTATCTGGAGGCATGCCGGGACTGTACCGGATTGCCTTCTTCAACGGTATATGTTTTGAGGTCCGTTCGAGGCCGGACGTGTCATATCGCGCGGCCCCAAAACCCTTGTCCTATTTGTGAACTGGCGCCCGTATCGAATGCGATGAGACATGCTTCAGCCGGTGTTCAGCGGACTTCCAGAAACCCCTCCAGGACCGTCCAGCGGGGGCCGTTCTGCGCCATGCTGGCCGGGTGCATGGCCCGCTGCGCGTCACCGCCTCGGTGAGCATCCCGGCGGACGAGCTGAGCTGGCGCTTCTCCCGCTCCGGCGGGCCCGGCGGTCAGGGCGTCAACACCACGGACTCGCGGGTCGAGCTGTCCTGGGACCTCGCCGCGTCCTCGGCGCTCCCGCCCTCCCTTCGTGACCGTGCGCTGCTCCGGCTCGGACGGCGCCTGAACGGCGGCGTGCTGACCATTACCGCCTCGGAGTACCGCTCACAGTTGCGCAACCGTGAGGCCGCCCGTGCACGGCTCGCCTCCATCGTGCGGGAGGCGATCGCCCCTCCGGCCCCGGCCCGCCGCGCCACCCGGCCGACCCTTGCGTCGCGGCAGCGGCGCCTGGAGGACAAGCGTCGCCGCGGCGACGTCAAGCGCCTGCGCCGCGCCGGGGAAGACTGATCGTCAGAAGATCGTATATGAACTGTGTGTGACGTAGGGGGCGACCACGGGGCGCCTGGTCAGCGGCGGCGTGGCTCGGTGGACGACGTCGTCTTGGAGATCGACTGTCGGCGGGCCGCCAGAACCTTGTCCTTCGCGACGTGGATCTCCTGGTACGCGGCGAGCGTCTGCAGCCGGTGCCAGCGGGCGTAGGACTCCACCGCCTCGCGGTCCGGACCGTGCAGCAGCGAGACCAACCTGACATGTTCCTGCACGGCCTCCTCCGACCGTTGCGGCAGGTAGACGAACATCGTCGAGCGCACGCGGTCCAGCCGTACGTGGGTCTGGTTCAGCAGGTCGAGGAGATAGGCGTTGGGGCACCGCGCGGTGATGGTGGCGTGGAACTCCCGGTTCAGCGCTTCGAACCGGAACGGATCCGCGCGGGTGGAGACGTCCTCCATCTCGGCGGAGATCTTGCGCAGCCTGGCGAAGTCCGCCTTTCGCAGGTAGGGCAGAGCGTCGGCGGTCGCAGCCCCCTCGAGGACGGCCAGCGCCGTCATCGCGTGTTCCCAGGTCGTGGCGTCCACCGGCGAGACGATCGCGCCGATGTTGGGTTTGAACTGCACCCAGCCCTCGGCCTCCAGGCGCCGCAGGGCTTCTCGGACCGGAATCGGGCTCACCCCGAGCTCGCGCGCCAGGGCCTCGATGTTCAGTCGGGCGCCCGGCGCGTAGGCGCCGGCCTGGATGCGCTCTCGCAGGATCGTGTACGTGCGCTCCTGCTTGTTCACATATAGGAGGCTACTGGTACGAGCGCCGGTGTCTGGTCGGGTTTGCCGATCAGTGGCCCGCATCCGGGCGTGGCCGGACCTCCATCCTGAACCAGAGGTAGGCCGAACCGAGCAGTACGGCGACGAAGCCGGCGAGCATCAACCAGGTGAACGGTCGCCCGGTGGCGAACTCGCCCCGGGCACGCAGCGCCGCGACGAGCATGAGCTCACCATGATCGCCTCGACCCGGAGCATCAGCTTGAGCGTCGTCCACCGCGGATCGACCAGCACGGCGATCCCCGCGCTGCCGAGGCAGAAGACGGCGCCGACGACCCGACAGGTCAGGGGGGTTAGCGCCCACGGCCAGATCGGGATCACGTGGGCCGGAGCCAGGAACATCACGATGCCCTGGACGAGCGCCAGCACGCCGATCAGGCCGACCACCCATCGGGTGACGGCACCGAGCCGGAACTCGTCAGGCCCTGGCGGTGCCGCGTACCTGCGGTTGGCCAGCCAGCCGCCGAGGACCAGGAACGGCGTGGTGAAGTAGAGGCCCGCCCACAGCCAGAACGCGGGGTGCCCGTGGTTGAACCTCTCCCAGTGCATGATCGTGGCGACGCCGAGGAGCGTGGCGAACAGCGCGACGGACAGGAGTCCCGTCTTCACGACGTTCCAGCGTGACTCGCGCAGGACGCGGACGAAGAAGTAGAAGCCCCCGAGATAGGCCGAGCCGAGCACCATCGGGGTCATCGTCGGAGTGATCGTCCAGGCGAAGAGCTGCTTCGTGTGTCCGGGGAAGACATAGAGGATGACGAATGCCGCGAGCAGGAATGGCGCAATCGCCGCGGAAAGGACGCGGGTGAACAGGAGCACCCGGTCGTCTCGAGCCGACAATGCAGTGGACGCCATTCCCGCCTCATCCGGTGGACCTCCCGCGACATTGATCGAACCACAGTGCCGCGGCATCGAGGGCCTTCCGCCTCGCCGACGGTGATGATGGTGTGGCCTTCGACACCGTCGCCGTCCGCCCAGGGAGGGTTCATGGATGCCACCCAGCTGCGCGCCGTCCAGGCACCGCTCAAGGACCGGTATCGCGAAGACCCCGCCTCGGCCCTGACCCCCCTGTCCGCCGAGGCGGCGTTCGTGGATGCCGGGATCAACTGCACGGTGGGGGGCTGGGCGGGCCCGGTCCGGGCCGGCCTGCACCAGGCCACCGGCGGGGACGGCGCCGATGCCTGCTCCGGGGACATGTTGCTGCAGGCCCTGGTGGCCTGCGCCGGCGTCACGCTGCGCAGCGTCGCCACCGCCATGGGGATCACGGTGCGGGGGGCGCGCCTGGCGGCGGAGGGCTCGTTCGACGCCAGGGGGACGCTCGGCGTCGCGCGGGAGGTCCCGGTCGGGATCCAGGACGTCGTGGTGACCGCGGACCTGGACACCGACGCCGATGACGCGCAGCTGGAGCGGCTCGGCGCGCTCACCGAGCGGTACTGCGTCGTGGGCCAGAGCCTGCGGGAGGCCCCGACGTTCGTCGTCCGGCGGTCGTCGGCGTGACCGCCGGTGATCGCCACTTGACGTGTCGCTGAGTGCGGAGATTGGGTATTGGGGGGATCACCGCACGTCATCGCTCGACTGACCCGCAGGACGCACGCCGCACCGACTGTGGAGGCATTCGATGTCCGCACGTTCCTCGGGCCCGGCCAGGACCCTCGGGCTGCTGGTCGTGATCGCTGGGATCATCCTCGTGGCGGCCGGCGTGGCGACCTACGCCGTCGTCAGCAGCACGCTCGCCGATCAGAAGATCACCGTGTCGTCGGACGCCGATCGCTTCGCCGGGCAGCAGGTCACCCAGCCCTGGCAGGCCTATGCCCAGGCGAACGTGATCGGCAAGCACGCGAGCGAGATCGCCGGCGGCAAGACCTACGCCGAGCTGCCGCAGGACGACCCGAACCGGCAGACCGTGATGACCGCGTCGTTCCTGCAGGCGTCGCTGTTCACCTCGGTCGTGGCCTTCGGCGTCGCGGTGATGGCGGCCGGGCTCGGCGTCGTGCTCATCCTGGTCGGCGTCGCGCTGCGCTCCCTCGCCCGCCGGGTCCCGGTGACTCGCACGGACGAACCAGTCGTCACCGAGTACGGGTGAGTGCCCCCGCGTTGCGGTCCTGGCCGGCGCCCGGGTAGGCGCTAGCCGGCCGCTCGCTCGAAGGTGACGAGGACACCCTCCACGCCACCGGGCCCGACGCGCCCCTTGATCTGGACCGCTGTGATCGCCCTGAGGCGCCAGCCCTCCGCGGCCTGCTCGTTGAGGACCTTCTCCAGCTTCTCGCCGGACATCTTGCCGCCGATCATCCCCTCGCGGAGTTCCACGACTCTGTACTCGTACTGCGCCATGCCGCGAACGATAGATCGGGTCAGGGGCGCTGCGCGCGCAGCCCTCGCAGGAGCAGCCACGAGCGGCACGCAGACCGGATTCGTGAATGCCGGTGCCTCTCAGGAACTCCGGCACTCCGGAACTCCCCAGGGCTGGCAGGATGCCGCGCAGGTAGGCGAGCGTGTTGAGCGCGACCACCACCCAGCCGTAGACGGCGAGCCCGCGAACGGGCGTGCTCGGTGCGAACCTTGCGGCCACTGCCGGTGCATCGATGCTCGCCGCCACCGTGGCCAGAGTCGCCAACGCCAGAGACAACGTGGCGACATAGACGCCCTCAGAACCCCGGACTTCTGCGGAACTCAGGACGGACAGACCCACGAATGGAGCCTCTACCGAACCCAGGACGGAACACGCTGAGTCACGGCTGCAGGGCACGCCGACGTCCCTCGTGCCGCACCCTTTTCAGCGGCCGCCGGCGATGAGGATGATAGAGATCTGCTTTCGCGACGTCGCCCTCTGTCTGCCGACCCTTCCTCATCCGGCCAGGAGCCGTGTCACGATGGAGTAGTGACGCCTCCCGTTCTATCGATCACCATGCCCACTCGGAACCGC
>JBKPQU010000418.1:0-5285 GCA_046734255.1 Actinomycetota bacterium | reverse complement strand
TGTCCGGTATCGCCAGCGGGGTGCAGGGTGCCGGTGAGTTGAACCTGACCGCCGCCGCGGCCAAGGCGACCCCTACCTCCGTGCAGAACCCGGTCTCCGGGAACGGCACCGGGAGCCTGGAGTCGGCTCGCGGGGGCAAGTGGGTCCAGGTCGACGGCTGGAACCTGTGCGGCGAGTTGGACATCTTCAATGGTCAGTGGCAGGGCGCGGTGGCCGGACCGAAGACGGGGTCGGCGTCGATGTGGTCGGCCGACGGGTCGACCTGGCAGGGCACCGCGATGACTGGTGCCGGGTTCGCTGCCGACACCACCTCCTGGGCCGGCAAGTCCTGGTCCGGGAAGACCTGGACCGGGAAGACCTGGACCGGGAAGACCTGGACCGGGAAGTCCTGGAGTGGGATGTCCTGGACCGGGAAGACCTGGACCGGAACCGGTTGGTCGTCGGTGTCCTGGTCAACCCCGCTTGGGGCCAGCAGCGGCTGGGCCAGCGGCCTGTGGTCCACCGGAGACTGGAAGTGATCCACCTGACGGAAAGAGAGCGGCAGTCACGGGCCTCGAGGTGAGCGTGGACCAGTCGTACTGAATCTGGATGGAGGATGAGGATGGCCCGGCTTCGATCACTGCTTCCCGGCCCCAGGGCCGCGGTGTTGCTGATCGTGGTCGGGCTCCTCGCCCTTGTCGCTCTCGTCTGGGCGGGTGGCGTAATCCACCCCACCCCCATCGTCCACCCCGCCGGAACGACCGGTGGCGGCAGGTTATGGGGGTGGGTGCTGACAGGATTCTTCGCGGTTACCGAGTGTGCAGTGCTGCATGTGCAGGTCCGCCGTGAGGGGGAATCGATCTCCCTCAGCGAGATCCCGTTGGTGCTGGGGCTGTTCCTGCTCGGTCCGGCTGGGACCATGGCCACCGCGGTGATGGGCTGTGGGCTGGCCTACGTAGTGCTGTTACGGCAGAGTCCGATCAAGTCGCTGTTCAACATCAGTCTGCGGGCCGCAGCCGTCACCCTGACCCTGGTGGTGCTCCAGGTACTCGCGCCGGCCGCGGTGGTGACCGACCCCCGAACCTGGGGAGCGACACTGTTGGCGTTGATGGCCGCCACCGAGTTCGAAGGACTGGCTGTCCTGGTCGTGGTCGGCATGCACGAGGGCGCGATCGGAGTTCGGGCCCTTTCCCAGGAACTGATCAGCGGTGCCGTTCTGCCGCCTGTGGTCGGTTGCCTGGGGCTGGTCACCATCGTCACGATCCAGGCGAACGCGTGGGCGGGTGGTCTGCTCATCGTGGCGGGCGGCGCGGTACTGGCGGGTTTCAAGGCCCACGCCGCGCTGATCGACCGGCATCGTAGCCTTACCCGGCTGTTCGACTACAGCCAAGAGATGATCGCCCCACGCGAGATCGAGGAGATCGTGACCCGGGTACTGGCAGGCACCCGGGAACTGCTACGTGCCGAGGCCGCCGAACTCGTCCTGATTGACTTCGACCGCGGCACCGGACGTCGTTACCTGCTTGCGCGTGGCAGCGACAGCGTCCAACAGTCGAGCATCGCGACCCTGCCCCACGTCGCGGTCTGGGCGCCAGTGATCGAGCAGGGCGTGCCGCTGCTGGCCGCCCGAGGGCGCCGCGGGCGGGCCCACGCGGACCGACTGCGTGCGCTGGGCTACCGCGAAGGCATCGTCGCGCCGCTGTTCGACGACTCTGGCCTGATCGGGACATTGCTGGTCGCAGATCGGATGGGCGAGATCAAGCCTTTCGGCCGGGACGACGTTCCGATCCTGCAAACCGCCGCCAACCATGCCGGTCTGGTGATCCGAGGGGGGCACCTGGTCGAACGGCTGCGACAGGATGCTTTGCACGACGCGTTGACCGGGCTGGCGAACCGCACCATGTTCCGCGAATGCCTCCACAACCAGCTCATCGAGCTGGACCGTTCCAGCGATCTTGAAGACCTTGGTGGTTCCGGGCTTACCGTCCTGCTGCTTGACCTGGACGGCTTCAAGGAGGTCAACGACTCACTGGGCCATCATGCCGGGGATGCGCTACTGATCCACGTCGCCGGATGCCTGACCCGCGCCACCGGCCCGAACGCCATCGTGGCCCGACTTGGCGGTGACGAGTTCGCTGTCCTGCTCCCAAACGCCGCGACCGAGGCGGCCGCGCTGGCCACCACCCGTCAGATCGAAGATGCGCTGGCCGAACCGGTGGACGTGGAGGGTGTCCAGGTCCAGGTCCGGGCCTCGATCGGGGTAGCTCTGGCCCCGAACCACGGCACCGATCCGACGTTGCTGCTGCGGCACGCCGACCAGGCGATGTACCAGGCCAAGGGTCACGGTGGCGGTACTCATGTCCACTTCGACCCCCCGCAGGCGATTCTCTGCGATTCTGCAGCCGAGAGCCCGCTGGAGTTGCTTGCCCAGCTCCGCCAGGGAATCGTGGACGGCCAGATCACCATCTTCTGCCAGCCTCAGACCGACCCACAGTCCGGCTGCGTGATGGGAGCCGAAGCCCTGGTCCGTTGGGAGCATCCCGTCCGCGGAACCCTGTCTCCGGCCGATTTCCTCCCGCTGGCCGAGCGGCACGGCCTGATGCCGTCGCTGACCACGATCGTGCTGGAACAGGCCGCCGCCGCGGCAGCCAAGTGGCGGGCACACGGACTGAACCTCACCGTTTCGGTGAACATCCCGCCGGACCTGCTCACTACGCCCGCCACCCTCGAAGCCATCACCACCACCTTGACCCACTACGCCCTTCCCCCTGCCACCTTGACCTTGGAGATCACCGAGGATGGACTGGTCAAGGATCCCGACAGGGCCGCCAGCACTCTGGCAGCCCTTCGCCATCTCGGGGTCCGGCTGTCGATCGACGACTTCGGCACGGGGTACTCGTCGCTGTCCTACCTGCGACGGCTACCAGTCGACGAGATCAAGATCGACCGCTCGTTCATCACCACGTTGGCCGGGGACTCCTACAACCAGATCATCGCTTCCAGCATCATCGACCTCGCCCACAACCTGTCCATGACAGTGGTCGCCGAAGGCATCGAAGACCTGGACACCTTGGCTCACCTGGCGTCACTGGGGCCCGACATCGCTCAGGGCTATCACATCGCCCGCCCCATGTCCGCCGATGACTTCCTTTCCTGGCTCACCGACCGCAACGCCCGCAAGCTGAGTGATTCGGCGCCCGCGTCAGAGGAAGGCCTCGCCCCGGGCGTCGTCTCCGCTGTGGCGGAACAGAATCCGATCCTCAGTAGTCGGGTCCGGCTAACTGCCCCGCTGACATCGAGGTCCGCACTCGACCCGACCGAGACGGTGGCCCCCACCGCGGACTCAGGAAGTGCAGAGCAGGTCCGTCGGGTCTCTTCTCCCGGCAGGACCAGCCCCGCCCCGACAAACCGCACGGTCCGCGGACGCCGCAACACCGTCGGTCGCGATCCCCTCCTGGCGGCTTGACGGTTCTGGCAGCAGCGCCGGTGCTTGCCGTCGCCGGCCTGATCCGCCACGCGCCGGTCCGCCGCGCGGGTTGAGGCCTGAACCTGCTCGGGTTCGCAGGATGGGTCGCCCGGCGCAGCCCCAACGGTCCAGGCCAACATCAACCACGTCATGCGTTCACTGGGCGGCAGGCAGCACCGGACCGTCGAACCGTTCGGGGCTGCGGATCAGGTGGGGTGCGTGCCCGGTCCGGAACAGGGCAGCTGCGAGGGCGGCCTGATCCGTTGCCGAGATGTCCATCAGGCCCAACCCGAGCAGCACACCGTCCGGATGCGTCGCCAGGGCCCGGACCGTCGCACTCAGCGATACGGCCCGGCCCTGAAGGGTTAGGTCGACGGCCATGGCCTCGCCGTCCGGAATAGAGCTCGCGTCCGGCAGCACCACGCTCAGGCCGGTCAGAGAGACGTCCCGTAGCTCACCCCGCCTGCCCGCGACCAGCACCGGACCGGTGACGTCGAAGCGCACTGCCGCCCGCCGGTCGCTGGCGAACGATGGACGGCGGATCCAGCGGATCGCGGTGCCGAGCAGGGTCAGGTTGATCAGGCACCACCCGACGGCCCCGTAGGCGATCCATCCGCTGCGGTACACCACCCCGGTCAGGCCGAGCATCGAAGCCGCCGCGAACGGCAAGCTGACTACCGTCAACCCGCTGAGCAGCCACAGCAGGCGGGGGACCGAGGCCCGGGCGCGTGCCTCGCCGATCCGTCCCTTCGGCGTGACCACGAAGCGCCTGCGCCCACCGCGGAACAGCGTGCTGGTGGCGAGCAGGTTCGCCGGTAGCCGCACCACCTCGAACATCAAAGCATGCAGCAGCGAGGCTCTTCCCCTGGCCAGCAGGCGCAGGGCCATCCGCTGCAGGCCCAGCGTCACCGTGAACCAGATCGCGAACCGCATCCCGGGAGCGCTGACCGGAACGCCACCGGTGAGCAGCGTCAGCGGAGGCAGCAACAGCAGGCCCAGGGTTCGCCAGGAGTCGAACCAGCCGAGCAGAGTGTCCAGGTAGCTGACTCGCTGCATAAACGTCAACCCGGAGCCCACCAGCGGGGAGTCCAGCCGCAGCACCTGCATGGCTCCGGTGCCCCAGCGCAGGCGTTGGGCGAGGTACTGCGACGAATCGGCGGCCGCGAGACCGCGGGCCAGGACCGCGTTGTGGTAGACGGTCCGCCAACCGCGCCGATGCATCCGCAGCGTGGTGTGAATGTCCTCGGTCACAGTCTCCACCGCGACGCCACCGACGTCGCGCAGGGCCGCGACGCGGATGAGCGCGCCGGTACCGCACCAGAAGGCGGCGTTCCACCGGTTCCGGCCGGCGGCGAGGGCACGGTAGAACAGCTCCTGCTCCATGTAGCGGCGGCCACCCCGACGCGAGACGTGCTCGAAGCTCTCCAGGTTGTAGAAGTCCTGGGGCGTCTGCACCACCGCCACCCGGTCGTCGTCGAAGTACGGCAGGGTTGCGGTCAGGAAGTCGGCACGGGCGACGTGGTCGGCGTCCAGCACGGCCACCACGTCGACGTCGAGGGTCTCGATCGCGGCGTTGAGGTTGCCCGCCTTGGCATGCTCGGCCGATCGTCGCGCTCGGTACCGGGCGCCGAGCAGGCTGGCCAGTTCCCCCACCCATGGCCGGTTCCCGTCGTCCAGCACCCAGGTCTCGTGCGCGGGGCCGAGGGCTACTGCCGCGGCGATGGTCGGCAGGAGCACCTCGCGGCTCTCGTTGTACGTGGGGATCAGGACCGCGACCCTGTAGCGACGGCTGCTCGGCTCGGCGGACACGACCTGCCCGACCGAGTCCAGGTCCCACAGG
>JBKPQU010000417.1:0-5505 GCA_046734255.1 Actinomycetota bacterium | reverse complement strand
GGACGACCCGGGACCCGATCAGCGAGGAGCCCGCGCCCTCGTGCCCGGCCGGCCCGCTCACGCCTGCCCCTGCCCGAGCTCGCCGGCACGGGCCAGCTCCGCCGCGCGCAGCACGCTGGCCACGATGTTCTGGTAACCCGTGCAGCGGCACAGGTTCCCGGCGATCGCCTCCCGCGCCTCCGCCTCGTCCGGGTCCGGGTGCTCGGCCAGGAACGCGGCGATCGTGGTGACGAACCCGGGCGTGCAGAACCCGCACTGCAGCCCGTGGCACTCGCGGAACGCCTGCTGCACGGGGTGCATGGTCCCGTCGCGGGCGGTCAGGCCCTCGACCGTGGTGACCTCGGCGCCCTCGGCGCCGGCGGCGAGCATGAGGCACGAGCGCACGGGTGCGCCGTCCAGCAGCACGGTGCACGCGCCGCACACGCCGTGCTCGCAGCCGACGTGCGTGCCGGTCAGCTTCAGGTCGTGGCGCAGGCAGTCCGACAGGAGCCGGCGCGAGGGCACCCGCACCCGGTAGGGGATCGAGTTGACGCTCAGCGCGAGGTCGAGTTCCTGCTCGGCCATCAGCGACCCCCTCGCGCCGTGCCAACCGCACTGCCGGCCGACTGCGCGGCCGCGGCCAGCGCCCGCTGGGTCAGCACGCGAGCCAGGTGCTGCCGGTACGCGGCGCTGGCGTGCAGGTCGGGCTCTGGCTCCAGGTCGTCGGCGGCCCGATCGCCCGCGGCGCCCCAGCTGCTCGGGGTCGTCGGGTCGCCGTCCGGGCCGGGCAGCTCCAGCACGGCGGGGACGGGCGCCATCGAGATGTACGCCGCCCGCGCCGACTCGACGCCGTCGCCGCTCTCGGTGAGGGTGACGGCGGCCGCGACCCCGCAGACCGCGTAGTCGCCGTGGCGCCGGGCCACCTCGAGGAACGCCGTACCCGTGCGCGGGGGGAGCGCCGGGAAGTGCGCCTCGATCGCCAGCTCGCCCGCCTCCACGGCGCTGGTCAGCGGGCCGAGGAAGAACTGTTCGGCGTCGACCGTGCGCCGCCCGGGCGCCGAGGCGATCTCCACGCTGCCACCGGTGAGCGCGAGGACGGCGGTCATCTCACCGCTCGGGTCCGCGTGCACGAGCGAGCCGACCGTCGTACCCCGGTTGCGGATCGTCGGGTGGGCGACCAGCCCCAGCGCCTGGCGCAGGAGCGGTAGCACCGTCGCGGCGCCGTCGTCGCGCTGCAGCGCCGCATGACGGACCAGCGCACCCACACGGACGCCGTCCGGCCCGCTTCGGATGCCGTCCAGATCCGGCACCCGGTTGATGTCGACCAGGTGCTCGGGCGCAGCCAGGCGCATGGACAGGATCGGCAGCAGGCTCTGCCCGCCGGCCAGCACCTTGCCGTCCGCGCCGACCTCCCCCAGCACCTCCAGCGCCTCGGCCAGTCCGGCCGGGCGATGGTAGGTGAACGGCGACGGTTTCACGCTGGCTCCGGGACCTCGATGACCCTCGATGTCGTAACCGTGCCATCTTGCCGGACGCCGGCCTCCCACCCGACGTCACGTGCCCCCACCCGCACGGGGTGGGGGCACGCCGGAAGGGGTCAGGTGGACGAGGACGGGGGCGGGGGGTTGGGGTTGGTGACGCGGGCGGCGGGGCGCGTGAGGCCCTCGCGCATGTGGGCGGGCGCGAGGATGCGCAGCATGTGCCAGCCGACCAGAAGGACGATCGTGCCGAGGGCGATGCCGCTGAGGGCGAAGTTCTTGCTGATCTGGTGGCTGACCGGGCCGATCGCCAGGATGATCCCGGCGCCGATCGGCACGAGGTTGATCGGGTTGGCGAAGTCGACCCGGTTCTCGATCCAGATCTTCGCGCCGAGCAGGCCGATCATCCCGTACAGCACCACCGTGACCCCGCCGAGGACACCGCCCGGCGTCGCGCTGACCAGCGCGCCGAACTTCGGGCACAGGCCGAACAGGATGGCGACGACGCCGGCGACGTAGTACGCCGCGGTGGAGTAGATCCGGGTGGCCGCCATGACGCCGATGTTCTCGGCGTACGTCGTGGTCGGCGAGCCGCCGACCGAGCTCGCCACCGCGGTGCCGATCCCGTCGGCCATGATCGCTCGGCCGATCACCGGGTCGAGGTCGTCGCCGGTCATCTCGGCCACGGCCTTGACGTGTCCGGTGTTCTCGGCGATCAGCGCGATCACTGAGGGCAGCACGAGCACGATGGCCGCCCAGGAGAACGTCGGTCCGTGGAAGTGCGGCAGGCCGATCCAGGAGGCGGAATCCACGCCCGAGAACGAGATCCGCGGGTGGGTGTCGACCTTGCCGGTGGCGGCGTTGAACGCGGTGATGTCTCCGCCGATGGCGTCCAGCAGCCAGGACAGCACGAAGCCGAAGACCAGGGCGAGCAGGATCGCGATCCGGCCCCAGAAGCCGGGCAGCAGCACGGTGAACAGGAACACCGCGAACATCGTGATCAGCGCGACCCAGTGGTCCTGCTGCCAGTAGACGTCCTGGACGACGAACGCCAGGCCGAAGCCGATCAGCATGACGACGCCGCCGGTGACCGGCGGCGGGAAGACATTGTGGATCACCTGGATGCCGAGCAGGGTGATCGCGATACCGCAGGCGGCCAGCACGAGGCCGGCGACCAGGATCGCCCCGGTGACCATGGCGCTGTCCCCCCCGGGAAGGGCGCGGATCGCGATCACGGCGCCGACGAACGAGGCGCTGGTGCCGAGGTAGCTCGGCACTTTGTTCTGCGTGATCAGCAGGAACAGGATCGTGGCGACGCCCGACATCATGATCGCGGTGTTCGGGTCCAGGCCCATGACGATCGGGAAGACGAACGTGGCGCCGAACATCGCGACGACGTGCTGGGCGCCGATGCCGACCGTGCGGCTCCAGGACATCCGCTCGCCCGGCCGGACCACCGCACCCGGCGGAGGAGTCTTGCCGTCGTAGACGACCTTCCAAGTAGCCAGAGCCATGTGCCCCTCCTCAACCGGGCCGGCAGCGATGGCCGCACGTTAGGGCCGGCCCGGCCGGCCAGCACTGGCCACCTTCGACAGAAGACAGAGTGCGCCTTTGTGCACTTCGCGAGGGGGGCTGACACGCGAGTCCCCCAACTGGTCTAGGGCCGATTCGGCCCGGTCTAGGGGCCGCGCATCCGCAGCACCTGCAGGGCCACGTGCAGGCTCAGCCGCAGCTGGGGGTCGCAGGTGAACGGTCCGAGCATCCGCTCGAGCTTCGCGATCCGGTAGCGCAGCGTGTTGTAGTGGTAATGGAGCACCCGCGCGGTCTCGGCCACGTTGAGGTTGCTGTCCAGCAGCACCTCCAGGGTGCGCCGCAGGTCCACGGTCTCGGGGTCGTCACGGCGGCCCAGCTCGCCGAGCGTCTCCTCCGCGAAGCCGTCCAGCTTGGCGTGGTCCTCGACCAGGCTGAGCAGCCGGAAGACGCCGAGGCTCTCGAAGTGGGCGAGCGCGCCCGGGCCCTGCTGCCGGCGTCCCACCCGGACGGCGGTCAGGGCCTGCTCGTAGGCCAGCGGCAGGTGCGCGGCGCTCGGCGCCGTCCGGCTGACCCCGGTGCTGAACGAGCGCCGCCCGCCGCCGGCGCCGGAGACCTGCAGCACGAGCTCCTCGACATACCGGTCCACCTCGCCCCGGGCCGGAACCCCGAGCAGCGCCACCACCTCGCGGTGGAAGCCCGCGACCGGGGCCAGCGCGTCCCGCGGCCGGACGGCGGCCTGCCAGGCGGCGGCGAAGCGTTCGAGCGCGGGCCTCGGCGCCAGGCCGGGGCCCGGGTCCTGCTCCGGCTCGGGGTCGAGCTCGGCGACGACGACCACGACCGGCCGGTCGATGTCCCAGCCGAGGCTGGCCGCGTGCGAGACGGCGGCGTCCGGGCCGACCCGGCCGGACAACACGTCCCGGAGGAAGTCCCCGGAGTACTTGCTCTCCACCGCCCGGACGGCCAACTGCTTGGTCAGGGCCAGCGCTGCGACGGTCGCCGCCCGCTCCAGCGTCGGCACGTCCTCGGTGGTCAGCAGCGCCTCGGGGGAGAAGGCGACGATCCGGGCGTGGTCCACCCGGGCGGCCACCACGGGGACGACGACCACGTTGCCGGGCAGTCCGGACGGCCGGCTCAGCCCGGCGTGCTCGGCGTCGACCCTCAGCCGGCCGGTGGGTTCGAAGCAGGCCGAGCCGTAGATCGCGGACAGCGCGGCCTCGTCGCCGGCGTCGGCGAGAACCCGGCCGTCCGGCGTGGTCAGCACGACGGCGCCGCCCAGTACCCCGACCAGCCCGGCGGCGACCTCGGGGAGCCCGCCGCCGTCCAGCACGATCTGCAGCAGCGCCCGGTGCACCTCGTCGGAGCGGGACAACGTCGCCGCCTGCCGGTGCAGCAGGTCGGTGAGCACCTGCTCGAGGATGTCGTCGAAGGCCACGTGGTCGGGGAGGCGGATCACCGGCAGCCCGCAGCGGTCGGCCTCGGCCAGCGCCGGCGCGGGGACCTCGTCGAGGTAGCGGTTCAGCTTGACCCCCAGGGCGGCCAGGCCGATCTCGTCCAGGGCGCAGACGAGCTGGGCCAGCGCGTCGGGGTCGTGCCGCAGCGGGTAGCCGGTGGTCAGCATCAGTTCGCCCGGCTTGACCCAGGGCAGGATGTCGGGCACTTCCATGACGTTCAGCCGCTGCACGGTGCGGTCGAGCCCGGTGTGCCCGGCGAGGACCCGCGAGCCGCGCAGGGCGTCGATCTCCAGCACCTTGGCCACGCTGAGCCCGTGGCTGAGCGCGGTACCGCTGCTCCCGGCCTGCTGCCGAAGATCCGGAGATACCACCCTGGCTCCTCCCGGTGAGTCGCCCATCTCCGACGGTAGCCGAAGGGAGTGGGCAGAAGGTGTGGCAACGGCGGCATCTGCTTGGCAGGTGATGCCGTACGACCGGGTGGCGGTCCCGGGTAGCGTCGCCCGTGCGGGGCGGTTCGGACGCGCCGCGGGCGGGAGTGAGATGGCGGCAGCGAGCGTGACGCTGGCCCCGTGGCTGCTCGGACCGGCCGTGGACGCGCGAGTGCTCGCCGCGGGTCCGGCCGCCGCCTACGTGGAGCTGCCGGACGGCCCGCTGTTCGCCCTGCTGGCTCCCCGGGCGGTGCGCCTTCCGATCGGCGTCGTCCTGCCCGGGGCAGACGCCGGACGGCTGGCCGCCGTGGGCTCCGGTGCCCCCTTCCGGGTGGGGCAGGGTCGCGTGCGTGGCGGCGGGTTGGACGTCGCGGTGAACCGCTGGTGGTCGCCCCGGGTGCCCAGGCTTCCCGCGCTGCTGGCGGACCCGGACGTGGGGACGCGCATCCGCGCCGCTTCGCAGGCTCTCCCGCAGCCCGTCGTCGACGAGCCCTCCGCCCGGCTCGTCCCGGCGCTGGCCTCCGGTGACGCCGGGCAGGTGTCGGACGCCGTCCGCGGCCTGGTCGGGTTGGGGCCAGGGCTGACGCCCGCGGGGGACGACGTGGTGTGCGGGGCCCTGGCCGCGCTGTTCGCCGC
>JBKPQU010000416.1:0-6829 GCA_046734255.1 Actinomycetota bacterium | reverse complement strand
GCCGGTGCCCGCGTGGCCCGCACGTTCCACGCCGGCGACCTGGCCGACGTCGTCGGTCAGCCGGAGGCCCGGCGCGCGCTGGAGGTCGCCGCGGCGGGCGGGCACCACCTGTTCCTGCTCGGTCCGCCGGGCGCCGGCAAGACCATGCTCGCCGCCCGGCTCCCCGGCCTCCTCCCCGACCTCGAGGACCTCCAGGCGCTCGAGGTGACCGCCATCCACTCCCTCGCGGGCACCCTCGACGCCGCGGCCGGGCTGGTGCGGCGCCCACCCTTCGAGGACCCGCACCACACGGCCACGGTGGTCGCGCTGGTCGGCGGCGGCAGTGGCCTGCCCCGGCCCGGGGCGGCGTCCCGGGCGCACCGCGGCGTGCTGTTCCTGGACGAGGCGCCGGAGTTCCCTCCCGCCGCTCTGGACGCGCTCCGCCAGCCCCTGGAGCACGGTGAGCTGTCGATCCACCGAGCGCAGGGCAGCGCCCGCTTCCCGGCCCGGTTCCAGCTCGTGATGGCCGCCAACCCGTGTCCCTGCGGCCGGGCGACCGGCAAGGGCCTGGACTGCTCGTGCACCCCGGCCGCCCGCCGCCGGTACCTGACCAGACTGTCCGGGCCGCTGCTGGATCGCGTGGACATCCAGGTCGACGTCCTGCCGGTCTCGCGGGCCGCGATCGCCGAGGAGGAGAGCGGTGAGCCGAGCGCGGTGGTGGCCGAGCGGGTCGCGGCGGCGCGGGGCAGAGCGCGCAGGCGCCTCGCCACGACGCCCTGGGTGTGCAACGGCGAGGTGCCGGGCTCGTGGCTGCGCGGCAGGCTGCGGCTGCCGTCCGAGGTGACCAGCGATCTGGACCGTGCGCTCGAACGCGGCCGGCTGTCGGTCCGCGGGTACGACCGCGTCCTGCGGATCGCCTGGACCGAGGCCGATCTGGCCGACATGGAGCGGCCCGGTCTCGCGGAGGTTGGCCGGGCGCTGCTGCTGCGCCAGCGAGGGCGGATGTACCCGTGACCGGGCAGCCGCGGTTCGACGTCGACGACGAGCACCTGGCCCGCGCCGCGTGGAGCCGCCTGGCCGAGCCCGGTGACGGCGAGGCAGGCCGGGCCGTCACCCGGTTCGGGCCCGTCCTGGCCCTGCGGGCCGTGATCGACGGTCGGCCGGGCGCGGCGCGCTGGCAGGTCCGCCTTCCGGATCTCGACCCGGTCCGCGACCTGGCGACGCTGCGGCGCTTCGGCGGCCGGCTGGTGATCCCTTCGGATCCCGAGTGGCCCGCGGGCCTGACCGACCTGGGCGAGGCGTCGCCGTTCTGCCTGTGGGTCCGGGGCCCGCTCGACCTGGCCGCGGTCACGCGACGGGCCGTGTCTGTGGTCGGGTCTCGGGCCGCGACAGGGTACGGGGAGCACGTCGCCCGGGAGATCGGCTCCGGGTGTGCAGACCAGGGGCTGTGCGTGGTCTCCGGTGCCGCCTACGGGATCGACGGCGCCTCCCACCGCGGGGCGCTGGCCGTTTCCGGTGCGACCGTGGCCGTGCTGGCCTGTGGGGTTGACCGGGCCTACCCGCGGGGGAACGACCGCCTGATCGAGCGGATCGCCGCGGTCGGCGCCGTGGCCAGCGAGATCCCACCGGGGTCCTCACCCACCCGGCGCCGGTTCATCGAGCGCAACCGCCTGATCGCCGCGCTCTCCGGCGTGAGCGTCGTGGTCGAGGCAGCCTGGCGGTCGGGAGCGTTGATCACCGCCCGCTGCGCGGACCACCTCGGCCGGATCGTCGGAGCGGTTCCGGGGCCGGTCACCTCGCCCACGTCCGCCGGCTGCCACCGGCTCATCCGCGAGGGCATCGCGATCTGCGTGACCGACGCCGCCGAGGTGATCGAGCTCGCCTCGCCGATCGGCGAGGGTCTCACCGTGCCGCCCGCCGTCCCGGCGGCGGATCATGACGGCCTCCCGCCGGGCGACCAGCGCGTGCTGGACGCCCTCCCACTCGGCCGCGCCGCACCGATCTCTTCGCTCGCCAAGGTGGCCGGACTGGAGGAGCCGCTGGTCGAGGGCGCGCTCGGGCGGCTCGAGCTCCTCGGACTCGCCGTCCGGGGAGCCGCCGGCTGGCGGCGTGGGCGGCCTCGGGCCGAGAGGGGGTGATCACGCCGCACCGAAAGCGAGCAATGACCTCAGGGCGTCGGTGTGCCGCGCTTGAGCGGTGAACGTGCAGCCGCCACGGTGGTCATGTGTCGTCGGCCCCCCGGTCGCGCCGGGCTCGCAGTGCGGACCCCGAGCCGGTCCTCCCGCCTGCCATGGAGGGCGCCCTGGAGGAGTTCGGCCGCCACCTCGCGGCCGAGCGCGGCTGCTCGCCGCACACGCTGCGGGCCTATCTCGGGGACGTCCGGTCGCTGCTGATCCACGCCGTACGGTCCGGAGCGTCGGAGCCGGACCACCTCAGCCTGCCGCTGCTGCGCAGTTGGTTGGCCGGCATGGCGGCGGCCGGGCAGGCCCGGGGAAGCAACGCCCGCCGCGCGGCCACCGCCCGCACCTTCACGGCATGGTTGGTGCGCAGCGGGCGCGCGAGGCAGAACCCCGGCGTCAGGCTGCGCTCTCCCCGGGCCGGCCGGCCCCTGCCCGGCGTGCTGCGCGCCGAGCATGCCCGGGAGCTGCTGCGGCACGCCGGCGAGGCGGCCGGCACCGGGGAGCCCCTGGCGCTCCGCGACGCCGCGATGCTCGAGCTGCTGTACGGGTGCGGCATCCGGGTGGAAGAGCTGTGCACCCTCGACCTCGGTGACGTCGACCGCGAGCGCAGGACCGTCCGGGTGATGGGCAAGGGCAGCCGCGAGCGCGTGGTGCCGTTCGGCGTCCCGGCGGCGAGGGCCCTCGAGGAGTGGTTGAGCGCCGGGCGTCCCGCCCTGGTGGGCGAAAAGTCCCCTCCGGCCCTGTTCCTGGGGCGCCGGGGAGGCAGGGTGAACCAGCGCCAAGTGCGCGAAGTGGTCCACGAACTCCTGGCGGGGGTGGAGGGCGCTCCCCAGCTCGGCCCGCACGGCCTGCGGCACAGCGCGGCGACTCATCTCCTGGACGGCGGCGCGGACCTTCGTAGCGTACAGGAGTTGCTCGGTCACGCTACGCTCGCAACAACGCAGATCTACACCCACGTCTCCGTGGAACGTCTGCGTGCGAGCTACCGGCAGGCCCACCCCAGGGCCTGACCGCCGACCGAGGATAGACAGGGAGGTCGCGGGTGGTCGCCGACCCCGCCCGGCTGGAGGAAGCCGTCGATCCGGTCGCAGCGAACGAGGCAGCGCTGCGATCTCTGTGGGAGCACTTCAAGTCCACCGGCGACCAGGCCACCCGAGAGCGGCTCATCCTGCACTACTCGCCCCTGGTGAAGTACGTGGCCGGCAGGGTGGGTGTGGGCCTGCCCCCGAACATCGAGCAGGCCGATCTCGTCTCCTACGGGATCTTCGGGCTGATCGACGCGATCGAGAAGTTCGACATCGATCGGGCGATCAAGTTCGAGACATACGCGATCTCCCGCATCCGGGGCGCGATCATCGACGAGCTGCGGGCGATCGACTGGATCCCGCGGTCGGTGCGCTACAAGGCCCGCGAGATCGAGCGTGCATACGCCGCGCTGGAGGCCGAGCTGCACCGCACGCCGTCCGAGGCGGAGGTCGCGGCACGGCTGGGGATCACTCTCGACGAGCTGCACCAGGTCTTCTCCCAGGTCTCCTACGTCAACGTGGTCGCGCTGGACGAGCTGCTCACCGTCGGTGGTGAGAAGGGCGACAAGCTCTCCCTGGTGGACACCCTGGAGGACACCAAGGCCGAGGACCCGGTCGCGGCCTTCGAGAGCGAGGAGACGAAGTTCATGCTCGCCCGGGCGATCGACCAGCTCCCGGAGCGAGAGAAGATCGTCGTCACCTTGTACTACTACGAGGGCCTCACGCTGGCGGAGATCGGCCGAGTGCTCGGGGTGACCGAGTCCCGGATCTGCCAGATGCACACCAAGGCCGTCCTCCAGCTGCGCGCCAAGATGGCGGAGGTCAGCTAGGAGGCAGCAGGACCACCGCTTCCGACCAGCCGCGGAGCAGCGCGAGTGGATCCAGGTAGGTCGCACCCCGCAGCGCCCCCCAGTGCAGGCAGCTGGCCGGGCTGCAGTGCGAGGCGGGGGAGCGGGCCACCGTCCCGATCGGCTGGCCACGGATCACCGCTGTACCGGGCCCGTGGTCGGCGATGACGGGTTCGTAGGTGGTGCGCAGGCCGGAACCGTGGGCGACCACCACCACGGGACGACGGGCGACCGGGCCGCTCCAGGCGATCACGCCGTCCGCAGGAGCGAGCACGGCCTGACCGGGACGGGCCGCGAGATCGACGCCACGGTGCCCGCGGGACCAGGGTCGCGGACCGAGCGCGAAGCGGCGGACCACCCGCGGGACAGGGTCCAGCGGCCAGGCCCATCGCCACCGCGGCTGAGCGGCCGGAACGCCGAGCCGTGCGGGGCCCCGCACGGCCATGGCCGCGGCAGGAGCGGATGGAGGCGCCGTCGCAGCCGGGGCATCTGATGGCGGCGGGCCGGTGGAGGGTGCCGCTGGGCCCGCGGTAGGCAGCGGCGGGCCGGTGGCCGGAGCAGCACGGCTCAGCGCGGGCAGCGCGAGAGTCGCGGCGAGAAGGCCGGTCGCGATCAGCGGGAGTACCGCGGAAGAGGTCATGCGGGAATGGTCGGGTGGTGGGATCGCGGATGGGCGTGAGCGGCGAGAGCTGTGGACGGTGGGACGAACGCGGCGGCTGTGGAGGAGACGTGGGGCGCGCGGAACCGCGGCCCCCGGGATCATCCCCGCAGGCCGGCCAGCCTGGCCGCAGCCTCCTGCAGCACCTCCGGTCGCTTGCAGCAGGCGAAGCGCACCAGCGAACGACCCGCCTCGGCGTCGTCGTAGAACACCTGCATCGGCACCGCGACGACGCCGCAGAGCTTCGGCAGGTCCCGGCAGAGCGTGAGCCCGTCCCGGTACCCCAGCGGCGCCGCGTCGGCGACGACGAAGTAGGTGCCCTCGGGCACCCGCACGTCGAACCCCGCCTCCCGCAGGCCGGCGACCAGGACGTCGCGGCCCGCCTGCAGCTGGGCGGCCGTCGCGTCGTACGACTCGTCCGGCAGTGCGAGCGCCTGGGCGATCGCGGGCTGGAACGGCCCGGCGTTCACGTAGGTGAGGAACTGCTTGACCGTCGTGATCGCCGAGACCACGTCCGCCCGCGCGTGCAGCCAGCCGACCTTCCAGCCGGTGACCGAGAAGGTCTTGCCGGCCGAGGAGATCGTCACGGTCCGGTCGGCCATGCCCGGCAGCGTGGCCATCGGCACGTGCCGCCGGCCGTCGAAGAGCAGGTGCTCGTAGACCTCGTCGGTGACGACCAGCGCGCCGTGCCGCTCGGCCAGCCGGGCCACCGCGGTCAGCTCGTCGTGGCCCAGCACACGCCCGGTCGGGTTGTGCGGGCTGTTCAGCAGCACGAGCCGGGTCCGCGGTCCGAAGGCGGCGGCGAGCGCGTCGATGTCGACGGTGAAGTCGGGGAAGCGCAGCGGCACCGTGCGGCGGCGGGCGCCGGCCATCTCCACCACCGCGGCGTACGCGTCGTAGTACGGCTCCAGGGTCACGACCTCGTCGCCCGGCTCGCACAGCGCCAGCACCGTCGCCGCGATCGCCTCCGTGGCTCCGGCCGTCACCAGCACCTCGGTGTCGGGGTCGACGTCCAGGCCGTAGAAACGCTTCTGGTGCACGGCGATCGCTGCGCGCAGCTCCGGCACTCCGCGGCCGGGCGGGTACTGGTTGGCGCCGCCGTTGATCGCGGCCACCGCCGCGCGCAGCAGTGACGGCGGCCCGTCGGCGTCCGGGAAGCCCTGGCCGAGGTTGATCGCCCCCGTCCGAACGGCCAGCGCGCTCATCTCCGCGAAGATCGTCGGAGCCAGCTCGCCGTCCGCGGCGAGCAGGTTCGAGGCCGCAGCGACCTGCCGCCAGCGTCCGGGAAGCATGACGACAGCGTACGGGCGACCGGTGGGCCACCCGTTGCCCGCCGGGCGGTGCGGTTTGGTCGCGGTACGCGCGCGGCCCTACCATGGCCGGTGCGACCGGTCCGACCGGTCGACTTCGCGCGCCCGCACACCGTCTTCGACGGCGGGGTCGCACCGCTCGGTCCGTCATCCGCGATCCGCGGAGCGGTCAGGTGCGATCGCAGGCGCCAGGCACGGCTCCGACCGGAGCCGTGGACAACCGAGGGCGCCGCCCAGGCCGGCGCCGCAAGGAGAATCGGCAATGGCCGTTGTCACGATGCGCCAACTGCTGGAGAGCGGCGTTCACTTCGGGCACCAGACCCGCCGCTGGAACCCGAAGATGAAGCGCTTCATCTTCACCGAGCGCAACGGCATCTACATCATCGACCTGCAGCAGTCGCTGTCGTTCATCGACAACGCCTACGACTTCATCAAGGAGACCGTCGCGCACGGCGGCTCGATCCTGTTCGTCGGCACGAAGAAGCAGGCCCAGGAGCCGATCGCCGAACAGGCCACCAGGGTCGGCATGCCCTTCGTCAACCACCGCTGGCTGGGCGGCATGCTGACCAACTTCAGCACCGTGCACAAGCGGCTGCAGCGGCTGAAGGAGCTCGAGGAGATCGACTTCGAGGACGCCGCGACGAGCGGGATGACCAAGAAGGAGCTGCTGGTCCTCCGCCGCGAGAAGGACAAGCTGGAGCGCGCACTCGGCGGCATCAGGGACATGAGCAAGGTGCCGAGCGCGGTCTGGGTCGTCGACACCAAGAAGGAGCACCTGGCGGTCGACGAGGCGCGCAAGCTGGGCATCCCCGTGGTCGCCATCCTGGAC
>JBKPQU010000415.1:0-5686 GCA_046734255.1 Actinomycetota bacterium | reverse complement strand
TGCGGTGTACCGAAGTGGTGCCCGCCCGGTCGAAGACGCAGGCGCGATCCGGGTCGACCCGGACGCCGATCCGTGCGCCGATCGGCGCGGTCCAGCCCCGCTCCGCGCGCACGGACACGCGCGATGTGCCGATCAGCACGTCGACGTACACCTCGTCGCCCATCGGCTCGACGATGTACACCGACGCCGGCAGCGCTCCGGGTGTGTCCTCGTCGACGATCGACAGGTCCCGGGCGCGCACCCCGATCTGCGCGACGTCGGCGGTCGCGCACTCCTCGAACCGGTCGCCGAGCGGGACGGCGCCGTCCGCGATGACCAGGCTGCGGTGCTGACGGTCGACGGCGACGTCGAGGATGCTCATCGGCGGGCTGCCGACGAAGCCGGCGACGAAGCGGTTGGCCGGCCGGTCGAAGACCTCCTGCGGCGCGGCGTACTGCTGGATGACCCCGTCCTTGAGCAGGCACACGCGGTCCGCCATGGTCAGCGCCTCGGCCTGGTCGTGGGTGACGTAGAGGGTGGTGGTGCCCAGCCGCTTCTGCAGCCGCTTGATCTCCCCGCGCATGCTCAGCCGGAGCCGGGCGTCGAGGTTGGACAGCGGCTCGTCCATGAGGAAGGCGGCCGGGTCGCGGACGATTGCCCGGGCCAGCGCGATCCGCTGCCGCTGCCCGCCGGACAGCTGCCGGGGACGGCGCTTGAGCAGGTGCTCGACCTCCAGCGCCTCGGCGACCCGCTGCACGGCCTCGCGCTGCGTGGCCTCGTCCACCTTGCGGATCCTCAGCGGGTAGGCGATGTTCTCCGCGACCGACATCTGCGGGTACAGGGCGTAGCTCTGGAAGACCATCGCGACGTCGCGTTCCCGCGGCGCCCGGCGGGTGACGTCCTGCCCGGCGATCAGCACGCGGCCCGAGGTCGGCTGCTCCAGCCCCGCCACGATGCGCAGCGCCGTCGTCTTGCCGCATCCGGAGGGGCCGAGCAGCACGGTGAACTCGCCGTCGGACACCTGCAGGTCGAGGCCGTCCAGCACGCGCACGCCGTCGAAGCGCTTCTCGATCCCGGCGAGTTCGACCTCAGCCATCGCGGCCTCCCCCCGGGGCGGGCCCGGTGGTGCCTCGCACCACGAGCCGCGCGGGCTGGATGTGCCGGTGCGAGACGTGCCGGTGGTCGCGCAGCGCGCCGATCAGCAGCTCGGCGGCGACCTCCCCGGCCCGGGTGGCGTCGGCGGCGACCGTGGTCAGCGAGATCCGGGAGTGCGCCGCCAGCGGGATGTCGTCGTAGCCGACCACGGAGACGTCCCGGGGCACGCGCTTTCCCGCGCGTTCCAGGCGGTCCAGCTGCTCGATCGCGACGGTGTCGTTGTGCGCGACGATCGCCGTCGGGTCGCCGTCCAGCCCGACCACCTGCATCCCGCGGGCGCGGGCGGCATCGGCGAACGCGACCTGGCGCAGCTCGCTGCCGGTCTCCCGCAGGTCCTGGACGGCGAAGGCCACGTGGGTGTGGCCGAGCCGCACGAGGTGGTCGATCACCACGGCCATTCCCTGCCGGTCGTCGGTGTCCACGATGCCGAGCCGGGGGTCGTCGTCGGCGGCGAACGCGCAGACCACCGGGACGCCGTCCTCGACCAGCTGCAGGTGCAGCCGCGATCCCGGGCTGAGACCGCCGAACAGCACCCCGTCGGCCCGCCGGGAGATCAGCGCCGCGACCTGCGCCCGCTCGGTGGCCGGGTCGCAGCCGGTGTTGGCGATCAGGACGCCGAAGCCCTCGTGCCGGGCGTGCCGCTCCATGCCGTGGGCGAGCTCGGCGTGGAACGGGTTGACCGGGTCGGGGACGACCAGCGCCAGCACGCGCGTCGACCTCTCCCGCAGGGCGCGGGCGATGCCGTTGGGCCGGTAGCCGAGCTCGCGGATCGACTCCTCGACCCGCGCCCTGGTCGCCGGCGCGACCACCGCGCTTCCCCGGATGACGTTGGACACCGTCGACTTCGACACCCCGGCGTGCCGGGCCACGTCGACGACGGTGAGGCTGGGCATCCGGGACTCCCTGGCTAGCCGAGGATCTCGACGAGGGTGCGGGCGGCGCGTTCGATGCTCTCCTCCGGGGTGACCGACGGATCCTCGTGCTCGATCGAGACCACGGAGTCGTGCCCGGCGGCCTGCAGCGCCCGGATCAGCCTCGTCCAGGTGGCCGCGTCATGGCCGTCACCGATGGCCGAGAAGTGCCAGGTGTTCACCGCGGCGTCCGGCGGGAAGCGGTGGTCCAGGACGCCGTGCAGCGCGACCCGGTCAGGGTAGACGGTGGTGTCCTTGCCGTGGCACCACCCGATCACCGGGCCGAGCGCCTCGATCACCCGCACGGGGTCGGCGCCCTGCCACCAGAAGTGGCTCGGGTCGAGGTTGACCCCGACGTTCGCGCCCGCGTAGGTGCGCAGCGCCGCGTAGGTCTCGACGTTGTAGACCGAGACCCCCGGGTGGAGCTCGAGGCAGATCAGGACCTCCGGAGCGGTCGCCGCCGCCCACTCCGACAGCTCCCGCCAGTAGGGCCCGACCTCGGCCTCCATCTGCCAGGCCCAGATGCCCTCGTCGTCGTTGCTGGTGGCCCACAGGCCGAACACCCCGATCGGTCCGCCGGTGCGGCCGCCCGGGCACCCGGCCATCGTGACCACGCGGTCCACCCCCAGCCGCCCGGCGAGCTCGATCGCGCCGCGCAGCGCCGCCTGTGCCTGCTGCCGCCCGGCGGGGTCGGGGTGCAGCGGGTTGCCCGCCGCGTTGACCGCGCTCAGCCGGAGCCCGAAGTCGTCGAGATCCCGGCCCAGCTCGTCGCGGGCCGAGGCGTCCTCGGCCAGCAGCGCCGGCAGGTCGAGGTGGGTGCGGGAGCCCCAGGGGCCGACGCTCATCTCGACGTCGGTGATGTCGTGCTTCGAGCACCAGGCGAACGCCTCCCGCCGGGGCAGGTGCGCGAGGCCGTCCGTGAACAGTCCGATGCGCATCAGGAACTCCCCAGGCTCAGCGGCTGGCGCTCGGCGGCCAGCCGGACGGCGTCCAGCAGGGCAGCGATGTCGTCGCGCGCGCCCTCGACGCTCGCCCGCACCGGTGCGCCGGTCGTGACGGCGGAGTGGAAGGCGCGCAGCTCGTTGCGGAAGGCCTCCTCGTAGGAGACGCGGTGCTCGGTCGCCAGCAGGCCGGTCGTGCCGTCGGACCGGCGCTCGACCAGCCGGGTGGGGTGGTGGCGCAGGTACGGCGAGGGGAAGGTCAGCTCCAGGATGCGGTCGCGGCAGTACACCGTGACCCGCTCGCGGTAGTCCGCCACGCCCGGCAGGTTCAGGTGGGTCAGGTGGGCGCAGCCGTCGCCGGGCAGGGCCCAGGTCAGCGAGACGCCTCGGCCGGCGTCGAAGTACCCGGCGCTGGTCAGGCGCAACGGCGGATGGACGCCCACGGCACCGAGCAGGTGGTGGGCGAGGCTGACGTCGTGGACGAGCGCCCCGAAGAACGCCTCGAAGGCCCTCGCCTGCGCGGCGTCCGGCTCGGCACCGAGGGCGTCGGCGACCGCGCGGGCCTGCCGGGCCCGGAGGTCCTCGACCAGCGCGCGGGGCACGTCCCGGCCGGCGACCAGGCCGAGATGGTCCACGAAGGGGGCCTGGTCCGGGTCGTTCACCTCGACCGACAGGTAGACGGGTTGCGGGTCGCCGGCGCGCAGCAGCTCGACCATCCGCTCCACCGCCGGGTCGTAGAGCTTCATGTAGCCGCACTGCACCACGCGGTCGCCGCGGGCGGCGATGATCGCGTCGCACTCGGCAAGGCTGATCGTCAGCGGCTTCTCGCAGAACACGTGCAGCCCACCGGCGAGCGCGGCGAGCACGGTCTCGCAGTGCGCGGCGTCCGGTACGGCGACGACGACGGCGTCCAGGTCGAGCTCGAGCGCCTCGCCCAGCGAGCCGCGGGACGCCGGAACGTGGTACCGGGCCGCCACCGCCTCGCGGACGGCCGCCGACGCGTCGACCACGACCGCGAACTCGAACCTGTCCCGCTCCTCGAACAGGCTGATCGCGTGGCCGGCCTGGCCCACCAGGCCGGCGCCGACCAGCCCGGTCCGCAGCCGGCGCGCGGATGCGCTCACAACGTCCCCCGGCCCGATTCGCGCAGCGCCATCCGCCCACCGCCGTAGGTCTGGTCGGTCGGCCCGGGCCGACCACCGTGAGGCTGGCTTGGAACGTTCCTATCGAGTTGGCCGAGGCTAGGCACCGGAGGCCGATCGGGTCAAGGGATTGGACAAACGCTCGCCGTCCAATTGACTCCCTGCGTGGCGTCAGGGGCTGCATCGGTCGACCGATCCGAACTCCCGGCCGGCGGGCAGGGATCTACCCGTTGCTGGTGATCCGCGCAGGGTCGATCAGGACGGCGGTGCGGCCCTCCTCGGCCATCACCCGGTCGTAGGTGTCCCAGTCCTCGTGCGTGCCACCCGCGGCGGTGAAGATGTCCCGGAGCAGGCGGGGGAGGCCTTCGGCGGCGAAGCCGTCCAGCGAGTCCGCCGGGCCGGCCAGGTCGACGGGGCCCTCGACGGAGGCCCAGTCGAGGCCGTGCCGGAAGGTCAGGCAGGCCCGGCCGCTGCGGCGCAGGTGCTGCAGCTTCACCGCGCCGCCGACCGCGACGAACGCCACGCACTGGCGCCCGGTCGTCGGGTGGGCCAGCACGCCGGCGTTGACCAGCGAGGCGTGGACGGTGCCGTCGCGGCGGGTGGTTGCCGCCACGGCCAGCGAGTCCTCGCCGGCCAGCCGGCGGACGTGATCGAGATCGTCTGGCATGCGGACATCCTGCCCCGGGCACGATTGGCGTCCGGAGGGGGCGGGTGGCATGGTCGGCGGATGAGTGACTCGGTGTACGAGCCGGATGACGCCGGGCTCGCGAACGATGAAGCGGTGGACCTCGACCAGGCCTTCGGCGACGAGGACGTCGAGGGGGTCTACGAGACCAGCTACTCCCCGCCGGACCATGAACCGTCCAACACGCGCTTCGGAACCACCTGGGCCGAGGAGAACCAGGGCGAGACCCTCGACCAGCGCCTGGCGCAGGAGATCCCGGACACGAACGCCGACCTCGACGCCGACGACCTCGACGGCGGCGACGACGTCGACGAGGTGGACGAGGTGGCCACCGATGTCCTGGACGGCGACGCCCGGGACTTCGGCGAGGTCGGCGACCGCCGGGCCGGCCGGCTGGTCGACCCGGACGAGGGTGTGCGCGAGGACGACGAGAAGGACCTGATCGGCAACGACGTCGGCATCGACGCCGGAGCGGCCAGCGCCGAGGAGGCCGCCGTCCACGTCATCGACGAGTGACGGCGCGGCCCCCACGATGGGTGACCTGAGCCCGGAGGAGCAGGCCATCGTGGAGGTGGTCCGCGACTTCGTCGATCAGCAGGTGCGGCCCGTGGCCCGCGACCTCGAGCACGCCGACACCTACCCCGACCAGCTGATCGAGGGGATGAAGCAGCTCGGTGTCTTCGGCCTGACCGTGCCCGAACCGTGGGGCGACGTCCGGGTCTCCACCGCATGCTTCGTGGGGGTGACCGAGCAGCTCGCCCGGGGGTGGATGACCCTGGCGGGGGCGATGGGCGGTCACTCGGTGGTGGCGAGCCTGATCGCCGAGTTCGGGACGGAGGATCAGCGGGACCGGTACCTGCCGCGGATGGCGAC
>JBKPQU010000414.1:0-7957 GCA_046734255.1 Actinomycetota bacterium | reverse complement strand
GTCCTCCACCGGCCGGGCGGCCTCGGGGTCGGCGACCGCCACCGTCCGGACCGCCAGCGCCGCCGCCTGCTCGGCGAGGCGCCGGGGGTTCCGCCCGCCGGCCGCCAGCGCGGTCACCCGGAAGCGGTCGGGGTTGCGGAGAACGACCTCGATCGCCTGCTCGCCGATCGAGCCGGTGGCGCCGAGCAGGACGACGTCGCGCCGCGCGGTGTCCGCGGAGTCAGAGGTCACAGACCGATGCCGATGTACTTGGTCTCCAGGTACTCCTCGATGCCCTCGGCCCCGCCCTCCCGGCCGTAGCCGGAGTGCTTGACCCCGCCGAAGGGGGCGGCGGCGTTGGAGATCAGGCCGGAGTTCAGGCCGACCATGCCGGACTCCAGGCCCTCGGCCACCTTGATCGCCCGGCCCAGGTCGCGGGTGAACAGGTAGGCGATCAGTCCGAACTCCGTGTCGTTGGCCATCCGCAGCGCCTCCTCCTCGGAGGAGAACGTCGTCACGGGAGCGACCGGACCGAAGATCTCCTCGGAGACCAGCCGGCTGGCGGGCGGCACGGAGGACATCACGGTCGGGGTGAAGAAGTACCCCCGACCGTCCACCGGCTCGCCGCCGGTCAGCACCTTGGCGCCGGCCGACACCGCCTCGCTGACCAGCTCCTCGACCTTCGAGCGCTGCGTCCCGTCGATCAGCGGCCCGACGTCGACGCCGTCCTCGGTCCCGCGCCCCACGACCAGCCTGCCCATCCGCTCGGTGAGCCGCTCGGTGAACTCCCCCGCCACGCTCTCCTGCACGATGAACCGGTTGGCGGCCACGCAGGCCTCACCCATGTTGCGCATCTTCGCCACCATCGCCCCCTCGACGGCGGCGTCGAGGTCGGCGTCGCCGAAGATCAGGAACGGTGCGTTGCCGCCGAGCTCCATCGACACCCGGAGCAGCTGCTCCGTGGCCTGCTCGGCGAGCATCCGCCCGGTGGCGGTTGACCCGGTGAACGACAGCTTGCGCAGCCGCTGGTCGCGGATCAGCGGCTCGATCACCTTCGATGTGCGCCGGGTGGTGATCACGTTGAGGACTCCGCCGGGCAGGCCGGCCTCGGTGAGGATCCCGGCCAGCGCGAACATCGACAACGGGGTCTGCGACGCGGGCTTGATCACGATCGTGCAGCCCGCGGCCACCGCGGGACCGATCTTGCGGGTGCCCATCGCCATCGGGAAGTTCCACGGCGTGATGAACAGGCACGGACCCACCGGCTGCTTCATCGTCAGCAGCCGGTTGACGCCGTTCGGCGCGATCGTCCACCGGCCGTTGATGCGCACCGCCTCCTCGGAGAACCACCGGAAGAACTCCGCGGCGTAGGCGATCTCGCCCTTGGACTCCTTGAGCGGCTTGCCCATTTCCAGGGTCATCAGCAGCGCGAGGTCGTCGATCCGTTGGGTGATCAGTTCGAAGGCCCGGCGGAGGATCTCCCCCCGCTCCCGTGGAGGGGTCGCCGCCCACGACTCCTGGGCGTCGACCGCCGCCGTGAGCGCCGCCGCGCCGTCCTCGACGGTCGCGTCGGCCACCTCGGCGATCATCTCCTGGGTGGAGGGATCCTCGATCCCGAACTGCGCCCCGTCGGCCGAGGGGCGCCACTCGCCGCCGATGAACAGGCCCGTCGGCACCGCCCGCAGCACCGCCTGCTCGGGGCCGGCCAGGCCCGTGGTAGCACTCATTGCCGAACCTCCCAGATCAGTAGCCGGATGCCGGTCAGAAGCACCGTATCCGTCTGTCGCGTCCGATGCGTCCCACGGAAATCGTGGGGGCGCACCGGTGCCCGCCGTAGGGCGCCCGTCTTATGCTGGCGCCATGTTGGACACCGATTCCACCCTCTCCCAGCCGTCCCCGACACACCAGTCGCCGGCACTCGCCCGGCACCTGGTCACCGAGATCCCGGGCCCGCGCTCCCGCGAGCTGGCGGCCCGCAAGGGGGCGGCCGTGGCGGGCGGCGTCGGCACGATGCTGCCCGTCTACGTCGAACGGGCGGGCGCCGGGGTGCTGGTCGACGTCGACGGCAACACGTTGATCGACCTCGGGTCGGGGATCGCCGTGACCAGCGTGGGGAACGCCAACCCGGAAGTGGTCGCGCGCGTGCAGGAGCAGGTGGCGCGGTTCACCCACACCTGCTTCATGGTCACCCCCTACCCGGGCTACGTGGAGGTCTGCGAGGCGCTCAACCGGCTGACCCCGGGCGACTACGAGAAGCGCTCCGCGCTGTTCAACTCAGGGGCCGAGGCGGTGGAGAACGCCGTCAAGATCGCCCGCCGTGGCACCGGCCGGGACGGCGTGGTGGTCTTCGACCACGCCTACCACGGCCGGACCAACCTGACGATGGCGATGACGGCCAAGAACATGCCGTACAAGGACGGCTTCGGCCCGTTCGCCGGTGAGATCTACCGCGCGCCGATGTCCTACCCGTTCCGCGAGCCGGCCGGGGTGGACGGCGCCGCCGCGGCGGCCCGGGCCATCGACGTGATCGACAAGCAGGTGGGCGCCGCCAACGTCGCCTGCGTGGTGATCGAGCCGATCCAGGGTGAGGGCGGCTTCGTCGTCCCGGCGCCCGGGTTCCTGCCGGCGCTGGCGGAGTGGTGCCGCGCCAACGACGTCCTGCTGGTGGCCGACGAGATCCAGACCGGGTTCGCGCGCACGGGCCACATGTTCGCCTGCGAGCACGAGGGCGTCGTGCCGGACCTGATCACCACCGCCAAGGGGATCGCCGGCGGGCTGCCGCTGGCCGGGGTGACCGGGCGCGCCGAGCTGATGGACGCCGTGCACTCCGGCGGCCTCGGCGGGACCTACGGTGGCAACCCGGTCGCCTGCGCGGCCGCGCTCGGCGCGATCGCCACGATCGAGCAGCAGGACCTCCCGGCGGCGGCGCGGCGGATCGAGTCGATCGTGCTTCCGGTCCTCAAGGAACTCGCCGCCCGCAATCCGGCGATCGGCGACGTCCGGGGCCGGGGGGCCATGCTTGCGATCGAGATCGTCCAGCCGGGCGGGATCACGCCGGACCCGGCGGAGACGGCCCGGATCAACTCCGCCTGCCACGCCGCCGGCGTCGTCACCCTGACCTGCGGCACCTACGGCAACGTGCTGCGCCTGCTGCCCCCGCTGGTGATCGGTGAGGACCTGCTACGGGACGGCCTGTCGGTGCTGGCGGAGGCGGTGGCCGGGGCCGGCCGGTGACCTCGCGCCTGGACGCGAGGATCGACCCGACCCATCTCGCCCGGCTGTACCGGGAGGAGAGCGACCAGTTCGCCGCCGCCCGGCCGCGCTCGCGCGAGCTGTTCGAGCGGGCCCGGGAACACCTGCCCGGCGGCGTCCCCATGTCCTGGATGGTCAAGTGGCCGGGGCCGTACCCGGTGTTCGTCGAGCGGGCCGAGGGCGCGCACTTCACCTGCGTCGACGGCATCGACCACGTCGACCTGTGCCTGGGTGACACCGGCGCGATGTCCGGTCACTCGCCGGCCGCCACCGTCCGCGTGGTGCGCGAGCAGGTCGGCCGCGGGATCACCGCGATGCTGCCCACCGAGGACGCCGCGATCGCGGCGGAGGAGCTGACCCGGCGCTTCGGCGTGCCGATGTGGCAGTTCACGCTGTCGGCCACCGATTGCAACCGTCACGTGATCCGCTACGCCCGGCACGTCACCGGGCGGCCCAAGGTGCTGGTGGTCGACTACTGCTACCACGGGACCGTCGACGAGACGTTCGCCACGCTCGACGAGGGCGGCAAGGTGGTGGAGCGGCGCGGCAACCTCGGGCCGCCGGTCCCGCTGGGCGAGACCACGGTGGTCGTCCCGTTCAACGACGTCGACGCGCTGGCCGCCGCACTGGCCCGCGAGGACGTGGCCTGCGCACTGCTCGAACCCGCGATGACCAACATCGGGATCGTCCTGCCCGAACCCGGCTACCACGAGGCGCTGCGCGAGCTCACCGCCCGGCACGGCACGGTGCTGGTGATCGACGAGACGCACACCCTGTGCGCGGGTCCGGGTGGGTGCACCGCGGCCTGGGGCCTGCGACCGGACGTCGTCGTGGTCGGCAAGACGATCGGCGGCGGGATCCCGGCGGCGGCCTTCGGTATGACCACGGAGCTGACCGACCGGATCGCGGCCTCGGTGCCGGAGGAGGACGTCGACGTCGGCGGGATCGGCGGCACGCTGGCCGGCAACGCGCTCTCGCTCGCGGCCGTACGCGCCACGCTGACCGAGGTGCTCACCGACGAGGCGTTCACCCGGATGGAGCAGCTCGCGGTGGAGTGGACGGCCGGCGTCCAGTCGGTGCTGGACGGCGTCGGGGCACCGTGGCACGTCACCCGGCTCGGCTGCCGGGCCGAGTACGCCTTCTCCCCGCGGGAGCCGCGCACCGGCGCCGAGGCGGCCACGGCGGACGACTTCGCCCTCCAGCAGTACCTGCACCTGCAGGCACTCAACCGGGGCGTCCTGCTCACGCCGTTCCACAACATGGCCCTGATGAGCCCCGCCACCACCCGGGCGGACGTCGACGCGCACACCGAGGCCTTCGCGCAGGCGGCAGGGGCTCTGTTCCGGGCCTGAGTGCCGGGCGCCGTCCGGCTGACCGACTGTGCGGACTTGGGCTCGTCCCCCATGCCCACGGCGTGACACCGTGGGCTTCCGGTAGGTACGGCGTCACACCGTGGGCAACAGGGGCGCCGTGAGGCATGGCCGACCGCGGCTGACTGTGCGGATTTGGGCTCATCCCCCATGCCCACGGCGTGACACCGTGGGCTTCCGGTAGGTACGGCGTCACGCCGTGGGCATCAGGCGCGGCCCGACCAGCGGGCCTTCAGCTGACTGCGCGGAGTTGCGGTCATTTGGTATGCGCACGGTGTCACACCGTGCTCTTCCTGTGCGCACGGGTGCCACACCGTGATCAACAGGGCGCCAGGAGGCATGGCCGATTGCGGCTGACCGACTGTGCGGATTTGGGCTCATCCCCCATGCCCACGGCGTAACACCGTGGGCTTCCAGTGGGTACGGCGTCACGCCGTGGGCATCAGGAGCGGGGCGTCGGGGCGGGGAACGCTCAGGTGCCCGGCGAGCGCTCCTGGACGGACCAACCCACGCCGAAGTCCTTGAGCCGCTCGAGGAAGACAGCCGCGTCGAAGGACTCGGCGCCGCGCACACCGCTGCCCTTCCAGCTGCCCTCTGCGAGCAGCTCGAGCGCGACCACCGGGTTGACCGCGCTCTGCCACGTGACGCACGGGACGCCGTGCCGGCGCATCGACCATGCGTTGTCGACCACCTGGTACACGAACACGTCGCGGGGCTGCATGTCCCGGCCGGTGCCGGTCACCCGGAGCCCGACGCAGGTCTTGCCGTGCACCTGATCGATCAAGTCCGCCGGGTCCGGCAGGCAGGCGGCCACGACGTCGCGGGGGCTGACCCGCACGGGGCCGGCCGCCGACAGGACCGTGACCGGGTCGGTGGCGTCCAGCCCGAGCAGGTGCAGGGTGCGCAGCACGTCGAGGACGCGCGCGCCGAGCCCACGCTTGAACGTGACCCGCCGGGCCCGGATCCAGCGCGGCATCAGCACGACCTCGCCGTGCTCGACGTTCACGCACTCGACCGGGCCGATGCCCTCGGGGAAATCGAATGTCTCCGGCTCGCTGAACGGCTCGGTGACGTACAGGCCGCGCCCCCGCTCCCAGATCAGCGGCGGGTCCAGGCAGTCCCCGATCGTCGTCCAGATCGAGAACCAGGGGGCGAAGTCGTGGCCGTCGACCGTGAGGTTCGATCCCTCGAGGGTGCCCAACTCGTCGATGTCGGAGAACAGGTGGTCCGCCGCGTAGCGGGCGAAGACGTCGGACAGCCCGGGGGTGGCGGCCATGCCGACCAGGGCCAGGCGGTCGGCCCGCTCCCACTCCACCGCCTTGGCGAACTGGTGGCTGCCGGGCACGACTCCAGGCTCGGCGTAGGGCCGCTCGTCGTGCCGGCGGGAGGGGCTGAGCGCCAGGTCCAGGTAGTCCGCGCCCGCCTCGAAGACCGCGTCGAGCACCGAGGCGGCGAACCGGGCGTCCGAGGCGTTGACGACGTGGCTGACCCGGTGCCGCCGGGCCAGATCGACGAGTCCTGCCCGGTCGACCGGGTCCACCCAGGCCGCGGTGTACCTGGGGTCGTCCCGTGGGCCCTGCACAGCGGCGACCGTGCGCTCGGCCCGGCCCAGATCCGGATCGGCGACGACCATCAGCTCGAAGAAGTCCCGCTCCCTGGCCACGCGGGCCACGGCATCGCCGACGCCTTGCGCGCCGACCACAAGGACTCTCACGGGTTATCCGATCTCCCTCCGCCGCTCCGACCAGCGGCCCGACCTTGCCACCCGGAGGAGTCGCATGGTAGACGACGAACCGCTACGTGATGTCCGATAAGTGGCGACCGCGGTGGAGGCGGGCATCGACCGTTCGCCGGATGACGACCCGCCCACCCCGGCCCCCCCCGCACCGCCGCGGTGAGGCGGCCGGGGCTCAGGTGTGCTGCGGGAACCCCCGGTTGATCCCGCCGTGGCTCGGGTCGAGCCAGCGTGACGTGACGACCTTGCCGCGGGTGAAGAAGTGCACCCCCTCGGTGCCGTGCGCGTGGGTGTCGCCGAACAGCGAGGACTTCCACCCGCCGAAGGAGTAGTAGGCCATCGGCACGGGGATCGGCACGTTGATCCCGACCATCCCGACCTCGACCTCGTACTGGAACCGCCGGGCGGCGCCGCCGTCGTTGGTGAAGATCGCGGTGCCGTTGCCGTAGGGGTTGGCGTTGACCAGGTCCAGGGCCGCCTCGTAGGTGGGGGCCCGGACGACCGACAGCACCGGCCCGAAGATCTCGTCGGTGTAGACCGACATCGACGCGCTCACGTGGTCGAACAGCGATGGGCCGAGCCAGAAACCGTCGGCCTCGCCGTCCGCCTCCACGGTCCGGCCGTCGACAACGAGCGTCGCGCCGGCCTCGACCCCGGCATCCAGGTAGCCGGCCACCTTGTCCCGGTGCTCCCTGGTGACGAGCGGGCCCATGTCGGCGCCGCGGCGGCCGTCCCCGGTCCGCAGCCCCGCCATCCGCTCCGCGATCCGCCCGACGAGGTCGTCCCCGATCGGGTCGACCGCGACCAGGGCGGAGATCGCCATGCAGCGCTCCCCGGCCGAGCCGAACCCGGCGTTGACCGCCGCGTCAGCCGCCAGGTCAAGGTCGGCGTCCGGCAGCACGACCATGTGGTTCTTCGCCCCGCCGAGCGCCTGGACGCGCTTGCCGTGGTGAGTGCCGGTCTGCGAGACGTAGCGCGCGATCGGCGTCGACCCGACGAACGAGACCGATTTCACGTCGGGGTGTTCGAGCAGCCGGTCGACCGCCTCCTTGTCGCCGTGCACGACGTTGAGCACTCCCGGCGGCAGGCCCGCCTCGATGAAGATCTCGGACAGCAGGTTCGAGGCGCTCGGGTCCTTCTCGCTGGGCTTGAGGACGACGGCGTTGCCGCAGGCGATCGCGATCGGCACGAACCAGAGCGGCACCATGATCGGGAAGTTGAACGGGGAGATCACCACGGAGACGCCCAGCGGCTGCCGGATCGAGTAGACGTCGACCCCGGTGGAGACGCCCTCACTGAACCCGCCCTTGAGCAGGTGCGGGATTCCGCAGGCGAAGTCAAGCACCTCCAGGCCTCGCTGCACCTCCCCCTCGGCGTCGGCCAGCACCTTGCCGTGCTCGGAGGTGACCACCGCGCCGATCTCGTCGAGCCGGGCGACCAGCAGCTGCCGGGCCGCGAACATCACCCTCTGCCGGGTGGCGAGGGACGACGTCCGCCAGGTGGCTGCGGCGGCGACCGAGGACGCGACGATCTCGTCGACGTCCGCGGCAGCGGCCAGCCTGACCCTCGCCTGGAGGCGGCCGGTCGCGGGGTTGTAGACCGGGCCGGTGCGCTCGGAGGC
>JBKPQU010000413.1:0-20038 GCA_046734255.1 Actinomycetota bacterium | reverse complement strand
CGATAGGGGTCTGTGACCACCCTGATCGGCGGGCGACCGGTGGGGGCCGCCAGGCGATGGGGTCTGAACGTTCTGATCACACTCCCCGCCGCGGCCTACCTGGTCGCCGTGCTGGCCCCTGGCCCGTTGCCGCGACCCGCGCCGGCGGTCCTCGGTGCCGTGTTCGCGGCCGCCCACGCCGTTCCGGCGGTGGTCTGCTTCGTCCGCGGCCGCAGCGGGTGCCCGGAGGCCTGGTGGGCGCTGGGCGGCGCGCTGTTGTGCCGGGGGGTGGCCGCGGTATGGGCCGCGGGACCGCCCGCCGGAGCCGATGGCCGTTCGGCGGGCCGGATCGAGCAGGCGATGACCGACGGCCTGGTCGCCACCGCCGCACTGTTGTGCGTCTTCGGTGTCGTGGCGCTGGTCCAGCCGAGCGGGCCGCGGTCCCGCGCCGGACTGGACGCCGCGCTGGCGCTGTCCGCGGTGGCCGCGGCCTCGGTGGGGCTGGCGCCCCAGGCTCGCTCGCTCGTGGGCGCCTTCGGGGGTCCTCACGCCGGCCAGCAGATCGCGTCGGCGTCCGCGGTCGAGCTCGCCTGGCCGTTGGCCGACCTGGCCCTGCTGGTCGTGGTCGGCTGCGGCGTCATCGCGACCCGGCGCGGCGGGCGCGACCTCCAACTGGTCTGCCTCGCGGTGTTCGTGCACGCCGCATCGGGCTTCGCCGCGCAGCGGCCGGCCCAGGACGGCGTCCCGCACGGCCTGCCGGGCTGCCTGCTCGTGCTGGCCGCGCTCGTCTACGTGGCCGCCGCCAGAGCGAACTCCGACGCACCGGATCCCGACGGGCCCGCTGCGCCGGGCGTCAGCGCCGGCCGCGGATCCGGGCACTGGGTCAGCTGGGTGGTGCTGGCGGTGCCGTCCGGATGTGCCGCGCTGTGCGTGGCGGTACTGGCGGTGGGTCAGGGGGAGGCGGTGCCCATCGCGGCGCGCCTGCTGGCGGCGGCCGGGCTGGGGTTGGCCATGGTCAGCTTCCTGGCGACGTTCCGGGAGATCCAGCGGCTGGCCGACGGCCACCTGCAGGCGCGCACGGACGACCTGACCGGGCTGGCCAACCGGCGCTCGCTGTACGAGCACTGCGACGCGCTGCTGCCGCAGGCCAACGGGCGACGGCCGATGAGCCTGGTGTTGCTGGACCTCGACCGGTTCAAGGAGGTCAACGACGCCCTCGGCCACGCCGCGGGGGACATCCTCCTCTCCCAGGTCGGCCGCAGGATCGGCCGCACCCTGCGGCCCGGTGACCTGGCGGCCCGGCTCGGGGGCGACGAGTTCGCCGTCCTGCTGCCGCAGACGCCGCCGGCCGAGGCCACGCTGATCGCGCAGCGGATCCAGCATGTGCTCAGCCGGCCGTTCACCGTCGGCGCGGTCACCCTGCACGCCGAGGCGAGCCTCGGGATCGCCACCTGCCCTCCGACCCCGAGCAGCCGGAGCGAACTGCTGCGCTGTGCCGACGTCGCGATGTACGAGGCGAAGCGGACCCGCAGCAGCATCGCGACCTACGCGAGCGAGCACGACGATCCCGATCGCCTGCGCACGGTGGAGGAACTGCGCGCCGCGCTGCAGGGCAGCGACCCGGCGCGGGTCGGCATGATCGACGTCCATTTCCAGCCCCAGGTCGCGCTGACCACCGGGGAGGCCTGCGGCGTCGAGGCACTGATCCGGTGGCAGCACCCGTCCAGGGGCACGCTCTTCCCCGGCGCCTTCCTGCCGCTGGCGCAGGCCGCCGGCCTGATGGACGCCGTGACCGACGTCGTGTGCCGCCAGTCCGCCTCCGCCTGTGCCGAGTGGTGGCGGGCCGGGATCGAGCTGCCCGTGTCGGTGAACCTGCCGAGCAGCGCGATCCACGACGTCAGGCTGGTCGACCGGATCCGCGACCTGCTGGACGAGCACGGCCTTCCGGCCCACGCGCTCACGCTGGAGATCACCGAGGACCTGCTGATGAACGACCCGCCGCTGGCCCGCAAGGTGCTGACCAGCGTGCGTGCACTCGGGGTGGAGATCGCGGTGGACGACTACGGCACCGGCTACTCCTCCCTGGCCTACCTGCGCCACCTGCCGGTGGACGAGCTCAAGCTGGACCGGGTGTTCCTCCAGGACGTCCTGCACGACGAGGGCGCCGCGCTGCTCGTGCGGCACGTCACGGACCTGGCGCACTCGCTCGGCCTGCGGCTGGTCGCCGAGGGCGTGGACCACCTGGACGTCGCGCTGATGCTCGCCCGGCTCGGCTGCGACGTCGGGCAGGGCTACCTCTTCGCCCGGGCGATGCCGCTGCACCAGCTGATCGCGTGGGTGGGCTCCGAGTCCCCGGTCGGCGCGGCGCTGGCCGGCGCGGGGCGGGAGGCCGGGGCGAGCAGCGGCTGAGGCCGCCGCGGATCAGCGCTGCGGGTTCAACGCTGCGGGTTCAGCGCTGCGGGTTCAGCGCGGCCAGCGCGGTGTCGAAGTGCAGGTCGAGTGCGGCCAGCAGCCGGGTGCGCCGCCCATGCCCGATCAGCTCCACCAGCTCGCGGTGCTCGGCGACGATCGCCTGGGGCTGCGGGTAGGCGGCGGCGACCGCGGCCAGGCAGAGCCGGGTCTCCGCGGCCAGCGTGCTGAACATCCGGACGAGCCGGGGGCTCCCGGTGGCGGCGACCAACTGCTCGTGGAAGTGCAGATCCAGCTCCCCGAGCCGGCTCCGGTCCCCGGCGTCGGCCGCGCCCGCCATCGCGACGACGACCGCGTCCAACGCCGCCAGCGCCAGTGGATCCCGGCTGCGCTGCAGCGCCGTGACCGCCTCGCGCTCCACCGCCCGCCGGGCGACGTACACGTCGGCGATGTCCTCCGGTCCGAGCTGGACGACGAAGACGCCACGGTTCGGGATCGAGACCGCCAACCCCTCCTGGACGAGGCGGGCCAGCGCCTCCCGGACCGGGCCGCGGCTGACCCGTAGCTGCGCCGCCAGCCCCACCTCGCCGAGCTGCCGCCCGGGCGCCAGGCCTCCCTGCACGATCAGCAGGCGCAGCTGCTCGGCGATGCGTTCCGCCGTGCTCTGCGCGCTGACCGGTTGCAGCGCCGGGATCGCGTTCCCGCGCACCGTGGAGGGCCAGGCCCTAGCCGCCGGCGCCCTGGGCGGCCACCCGCTGCACGGTCGCCACCAGGCCCTCCAGCGTGGGCAGGACGGCCTCGGCGACGTCAGGGTCGTGCGGTTCGCCGAGCCGGTTCACCCAGACCCGGTGGATGCCCAGCTGTTGCGCCGGGACCATGTCGTGCGTGTAGCCCTGCGCCACGTGCACCCAGTCGCTCGCGGCCGGCCGGAACGATTCGCGGAAGCGGCTGAAGTGGTTGTGTGCCGGCTTGTACGCACCGGCGTCCTCGGCCGTCACGACGGCGTCGATCGGGACGCGCAGCCGGCGGATCGTGGCGCCGATGATGTCCCGGTCGCAGTTGGTCAGCAGCGCGAGGTTCCACCCCGCGGCGCGCAGCGCGCGCAGGTTCGCCGTCACGTCGGGGAAGACCGGCCAGTGCGGGATCGTGGTGGCCAGCACCCGGAGATCGTCCTCGACCAGGTCGACCCCGCAGTCGCCGCACGCCCGGCGGAAGCACTCGGTGAGCACGTCGCGGTAGCGCATCGTCGGGGTCTCGGACTGGATCTCCATCTCCCAGCGGTTGTAGGCGTCCAGCAGCGGACCCCCCACGCCCGGGGCCACCAGCTCGCCGCTGGCGGCGATGCCGTGCCGCCAGTCGACCAGCGTGCCGAAACAGTCGAACGTCGCCCAGCGCACGGTGTCCATGGAAGGAGCCTCGTCCTGGATTGTAGGATTGTCAACAACTTGCCGAGGGATTGACGTGGCCGGGAATCCTCCTCACCCCTCGGCCGTTGGCACTCTCGTAGGCAGAGTGCTAATCCCCGGGGCTCCCCCGGGATCCCTGAGGAGGGCGCATGAGCGTGGTTAGGTGGGACCCCTTCACGGTCCTGGCTCGGCTCGACGGCGACTTCGACGAGCTGGTGCGACGGGCTTGGGGCGGGCCGGCCACGGCGCGTTCCGGCCGCTTCGTCCCCGCGGTGGATGTCTCCACCGACGGCTCGGACGTCGTGATCCGTTTCGAGGTGCCGGGTGTCGACATCGAGCGCGACCTCGACATCGAGGTGCACAAGGGCCGGCTGACCGTCAGCGGCAGCCGCCGGCAGAGCGAGGAGCGCAACGAGCAGGACGGCAAGGTCCTGGTCCGCGAGCTCCGCTACGGCTCGTTCCGGCGCGACTTCTCGCTGCCGGAGCACGTGGCCGCCGAGGACATCACGGCGACCTACGACGCCGGCATCCTCGAGGTGCGGGTGGGCAACGCGACCAAGCCGGTCGAGACCCCGCACAAGGTCGCGATCACGGCGAAGGACGGCGCGAACGGCACGGCCGGTGCCGCCGAGGTCACCTCGGACGACGACCAGAGCTGAGTCCACGAACGCGGGCCGCCCCGGACGGCAACCCCCTCTGTCCGATCCCGGGGCGGTCCGCCCTTGTCTCCACCCACGCCTCGAGCAACGCGAGTGCGACGTTGCCCGGCTCTCGAGGCCCGATGAGCCCGCCGACGCCTCACTCGGCGGCGAGCCCTCAGGGAACCAGCTGGACCTCGTAGCGGCGGGCGACGAACGCGGCGACGCTGCGCAGGTACTCGACCACCTCGGTGGTGTCGTGCGCGAGGATGCCGGCCACCGACAGCCGGCCGTCGCGGTCGGTGCGCGGCCGCCCCTTCTCGTCGTGGCGGACCCGGGGAACGCCGCCGCGCTCGGCGCGCAGCACGAGACCGAGGTAGCCGCGGACCTCCCGGCCGAACGGGCTCTCGTTCAGGTCGATCACCCACGTCCCCGGAAGGTGATCGGCGTACATGTAACCGGCCGGCTCACCAGGGTCCTCTCCCTCGAACCGCAGGTGTGGCCGCGGACGGGGCCCCGCCATCGCGCTGAGCTGGATCTCGTGCTGCAGCGGGGTGAGCATCGTGACCTCGTCCGGCGTCTGCCGGAGGTAGGGAACGTCACCGAGTGCCTGGAGCACGAGGTAGGCGATGCAGATCTCCCGGTCCTCCTCCGCCGGCCGGACCCGCTTGTCCAGCGACTCCTCCACCCCGGCCAGCAGCAATCCCCTGTCCTCGGCCGGGATCCCGGTGAGCAGGTCGACCGCCCGGTGCAGCGCGTGCTCGGCCGGCATCGGCGCCCGCACGATCACCGGGCCGATCTCCCACTTGCGGCGGCCGACCCGGTGCCGGTCCTGGACCGCGACCAGTGCCCGGGCGCGCACCTCGGTGATCAGATGCCGGCCGTCCTTCGGGAACACGACCGGTGCGTCGTCGTCCAGCAACGGGAAGATGTCCTTGATGTGGCCGTAGTGCTCGACCCACCGGGCGACCCCCCGCACGCGGGTCTGCGCGGACGGCGACGTGAGCAGGTCGGCGTACAGGAAGGCCAGCGGGTCCAGCACGGTGCTCCGGTCTCCTCTCCCGCGCGTCCGCTCCCCCTGCGCTCAGCGTCGAACCCGCCCGCGACGTTTCCGTGCCCGGAGTCCGCGCCAGGTAAAGCATGGAATGTCCGGGCGGCTGGTGTCACCCCGTCACGAAGCATCACCCATCCGGGTTCACGGCGGCGTACGTCCGAGGACGCCGTCCGGGCGGCAAACCCGGGCGCCGCATCGACGTGTGCCCCCGGCGCATCGCCACTACCCTCGTCGTAGACGTTTGCGACCACAGGCGGGACATCCTCGTGCGGCTCGAACACCTCTCCACCGGCCTGCGCCGCGTGCAGACGTTCCTCGGTGGCTTCAACGTTCCCTCCCCCGGCCCGTTCAAGGGGCGTCGCGACGTCCCGCGGACCATGGGTGCGCTCAGCGTCGAACCCGGTTACCTGACACTGCGGCCGCGGATCGAGGCGTGGTCGCTGTTCGTGCCGCAGATGTGCCTGTCGGTGGACAACGTGCTCGTCGCGTGCCCCACCGTGCCGGACTTCCTGCACCGCAACGAGGGCGTGGCGATCGTCCGCGAGGACGCCTGCCTGCTGTACTTCTGGACGCTCTCGCCCCTGCCGGTGCTGGAGTCGCTGGCCGTGCACGGCTTCCGGGTGAGCAGCCGGCCACTGGAGGTCCGGGCCGCCTGAGCGGTGCCGGATCTGGCCAACGGATCGCGACCCCGCCGGGGGCGTGCAGTACGCTTCGCGCGCCGTGGACGTCCCCTTGAAGGGGAGGGATCATGAAGATCCGTTCGCCGATCGTCACCCTGCTGGTCGGTGCGGGCCTGGCGGGCGTCCTGCTCGTCCTGGACGCGAGGGCGAGCTCGGACGCCCAGGAGCGGGCGGCCGCCGCCGCCACGACGCCCACCGCGACGGCCTCGGCGACGGCCACGGCGACCCCGACGGTCACCACCTCCACGCCCTCTGCCCCGGCGGCGACGACCGCGCCGACCTCGACCAAGCCGGTCACCTATGCCGGCCACCTCAAGGGCAGCGGCTCGGTGGCCGTCGTGGTGCGCGGGGAGAAGGCCGTGGCCTACATGTGCGACTCGCGGAACCGGGTCGAGGCCTGGATGCAGGGCAGCGCGACGGACGGGAAGGTGAACCTGTCCGGACGCCATGGAGCCCAGCTGACCGGCACCGCCACCGACACGCGGCTGACCGGCACGGTGAAGGTCGAGGGGATGAGCTGGACGTTCTCGGTGAAGAGCGTGCAGCCCCCGTCGGGCCTGTACCGCGCCAGCGCCAAGGTGCGGGGCGCGCAGGTCATCGGCGGGTGGATCGTCCTCGACGACGGCACCCAGGTGGGCCTGACCAGTACCGGCGAGGAGGGGGAGCACCCGGAGCCCGCGCCCAGCCTGGACACCTCCACCCGGAGCGTCACCGTGGACGGCGCCAACCTGAACCCGGCGCCGGTCGACCCGGCCACCTTCTCCGGCGAGTGACCCGCGGACACGGCCACCGCGCCGACGACAGGAGATCAGGATGACCCAGCCGACATCGGACGCCTCGCTGCCCGACCCGGGCCTCGTCTCGACCAGGGCTCCCGGTCGCCGGGCCGCTCGGAGGTCGACGTCCCCCAACACCCGGCTGCTCGGGCTGGTCCTGATCGGTGCCGCCGTCTCGCTGACGCTCGGCGTCTACGGCAAGCTGCACACGCCCGCGGGTGTCGCGGTCAACCTGGCCGGGTTCTCCGGGCCGCTGGAGGTCAAGACCTGGCTGGCCAGTGTGGCCGCTTTCCTCGCCCTGGTTCAGCTCGCCTCGGCGCTCGTGATCTACGGGAAGGTCCCGGGGATCCCGTCGTTACCGTGGGTGTCAGCGCTGCACCGGTGGTCGGGCCGTGGGGCGTTCCTGGCGGCGGTGCCGGTGGCGATGCAGTGCCTGTACGCCCTCGGCTTCCAGACCTACGACCTCCGCACGCTGCTGCACTCGATCGTCGGGTGCCTGTTCTTCGGCGCCTTCACCGTGAAGATGCTCGTGCTGACCCGCAGCGGGCTTCCGGGGTGGGCCCTGCCGGTGCTGGGCGGCACCGTGTTCGCCCTCCTGGTGACGCTGTGGCTCACCTCGGCCTTCTGGTTCTTCACCACGGTCGGCGTGAAGTTCTGACCCATGGACAGGACGGGAACGATGGAGAACCTCGAGAACCCCTGCGCCTGCGCCGGCCGGCGCCAGCTGCTCGCGGCCATGACCGCCGCCGGCGCGGTGGTGACCCTCGGCGGCTGCGCGACCTACGGCGCACCCTTCTCGACCCCCGCCCCCTCCGCATCCACCGGCGCACCCGCCGCGCCCGCACCCTCCGGCACGGGCACGGCCTCGGGCGGTGCTTCCGGCGGTGCTGCCGGCTCCGCTCCGGCGGCGGCCGGTCCGGTGCTCGCCCAGCTGTCCGACATCCCGGTCGGCGGGGGCAAGATCCTCGCAAGCCAGGGCGTCGTGCTGACCCAGCCGACCGCGGGGACGGTCAAGGGCTTCTCGCCCATCTGCACGCACCAGGGCTGCACGGTCTCCACGGTCAGCGGCGGCACGATCAACTGCCCGTGCCACGGCAGCCGCTACTCGATCACCGACGGCTCGGTCCAGGCGGGCCCGGCGCCGCGGTCGCTGGCGCCGGTGGCCGTGGTCGTGGACGCCGGCGCCGTGCGGAAGGGCTGAGGTTCACCCGCGCTCGAGCGCCCGGCCGAGCTCGCCCACGACGTCGACCAGCGCCCGCACGTCGTCCTCGGTCGTCCGGAAGTTGACGATGCACGGCCGCAGGCAGGTGACCCCGTCGACGACCGCGGCGGTGACGTAGACCCGCCCGTCGCGCTGCAACGCGCGGGCGAGCGCCGCGTTGTGCCGGTCGGGGTCTCCGCCGGCGGGGAGCCTCCGCAGGCAGACGATCGACAGTGTCGGCTCGCAGACCAGCTCCAGGTCGGGGTCGTCCCGGACGAGCTCGGCGAGCAGGCCCGCCAGCTCGAGGTTGTGGCCGATCGCGGCGCGGAAGGCCTCCGCGCCGTGCGCGCGGAACGCCAGCCACAGCTTCAGCGCGCGGAAGGGCCGGGAGTACTCCAGCGTCCACTCCACGGGATGGCGCACGTCCGACTCGGCCGGCATGTACGCCGGGACGTGGTTGAAGGCCGCCTCGAGCTCGGCCCGGTCGCGGACCAGCAGCACGCCACAGGCCTTCGGCACGAACAGCCACTTGTGCGCGTCCAGGCACGCGGAGTCGGCGAGGTCGAGGCCGTCGAACAGCGGGCCGGCGGCGGGTGTGGCCGCGGCCGGCAGCCCGTAGGCGCCGTCCACGTGCATCCAGATCCCGTGCTCGCGGCAGATCTGGCCGATCGCCCGCAGCGGGTCCACCGCACCGGTGAGCGTGGTCCCGCCGGTGGCGACCACGGCCACCGCCACCCGCCCGGCCGCGCGATCCGCGGCGGCCATCGCGGCCAGCGCCGCGGGATCCATCCGCCGGTGCGCGTCCACGGGGACCGGCCGGAGCGCCACCCGGCCGAGGCCGAGCACCTCGACCGCGCGCACGACGCTGGAGTGCGCCTCCGCGCTGGCGTAGACCACGCCGCCGGCGCCCGCGCCCTCGATCCGGCTGCCGGGCAGCGCCCGCTCGCGGGCGGCGGTCAGCGCGGTGAGGTTCGAGACCATGCCACCGCTGGTGAACTCGCCGGCGCTGGCCGGGAAGCCGACGAACTGCCCGACCCATCGGATCGTCTGCCGCTCGACCAGGTCGGCCGCCCCCGCCGCCGAGGCGAGGTTGACGTCGTGCGCCGCCGCCAGCGCGTCGGCCAGGACCGCGACCTCCAGACCGGATGACCCGACGTAGCCGAAGAACCGCGGCCGGGACTGGGCGAGGCTCTCGTCGAGCAGGCGAGCGACGTCGTCCAGCGCCGGGCCGGCGCCGATGCCGTCCTCCGGCAGCGGGCCCGCGGTCAGCGCCAGGGTGGCCGCGCTGATCGGCGGCTGGTCCGGACGGGGCGCGTCGAAACTGCGCCAGGCCTCGTCCAGCAGCTCGACGCCGCGCGCGAGCGCCTGCTCGCGGGACCGTCCGAGTCCCAACGTGGAAGCGGCATCCATCACGTCCCCCTGTCCGCGATCAGCATCCACCCCGCGCCCGTGGGGCGCCCGGGGAGGCGCCTGGCTTTGCGCTGTGGGCGTACAGCGAATACCTGCGGGCGCCCGCGCGTTGCGCCATCACCGGCCTGCGCGGTGGTCGCGCGGCCGGGTCCGGGTTGATTCCGGAGGTGGTCAGGTGCCGGACGAGGCGATCCCGCTGGGGGGAGCGAGCGGGGAGCGGCCCGACGACGCCGGTGCCGAGGCACTGGACGCGTATTCGCGCGTGGTCAGCGGCGTCGCTCGGCAGGTGATGCCGTCGGTGGCCAGCCTGGCGGTGCAGGGCCGGCGGCGCGGCCAGGAGGGCACGATCGGGGCGGGCTCGGGGGTGGTGTTCACCGAGGACGGCTTCCTGCTCACCAACGCCCACGTGGTCTCCGAATCCGGGAGCGGGACGGCCCGGTTCTCCGACGGCGGGCAGGTCCCCTTCAGCCTCGTCGGCCGGGACCGGCTCTCCGATCTCGCCGTCGTCCGCGCGCACGGTTCGACGCCCCCGCCCGCCCACCTGGGGGACGCCGACCGGCTGGTCGTGGGCCAGCTGGTGATCGCGGTCGGCAGCCCGCTCGGGCTGTCGGGTTCGGTGACCGCGGGTGTGGTCAGCGGTCTGGGCCGATCGATGCCGGCGCGCAGCGGGAACACGGTGCGGATCATCGAGGACGTCATCCAGACCGACGCCGCGCTCAACCCCGGGAACTCCGGCGGCGCGCTCGCCGACGCCTCGGCCCAGGTGGTCGGGATCAACACGGCGGTGGCCGGGGTCGGTCTGGGACTCGCGGTGCCGATCAACGCCACCAGCATGCGGATCGTGTCGATCCTGCTGCGCGACGGCCGGGTACGCCGGGCGTTCCTCGGGGTGGCGACGGCGCCCGCGCCGCTGCCGGCCGGTCTGGCCGAGCGGGTGGGCCGGGATCGCGGCGTCCGGATCGCACACGTGGAGCCCGGCAGCCCCGCCGATCGCGCAGGCCTGCGCACCGGGGATCTCATCCTCACCGTGGCCGGCGAGCCCGTGGACGACGCCCAGGCCCTGCAGCGCCGCATGTTCGCGGATGCGATCCAGAAACCGCTGGCGATCACGACGTACCGCAACGGCGCGATGGTCGACGTGATCGCGATGCCGACCGAACTCGCCGACCGGCCCTGAACTCGTCGACCGGCCCTGAACTCGTCGACCGGCCCTGAACTCGTCGACCGGCCCTGAACAGGTCCCGATCCCCAATGCCCACGGTGTCACCCCGTGGGCTTCAGGTCGGCACGGTGTCACGCCGTGGGCGTCGAGGATGCGCAGGACGTCGCGCAGTGGTGGTGCTGAATTCGGCCTGAATCGATAGATGCGGCCGCTGGGCGATTACCGCTAATTCGCCCCTGTTATGCCCCAGGTAATCGAGGCATGATGGATTTTCTGCCTGGGGAGGTCGGCCCTTCGGGTGCGACCGGAGTCGTCGACTGAACGGGGGTCGTTGGCTGATGCCGGGTCGGACGGGTCGAAGCTGGGGCGCCTCCCGTCTCGGCGTCTGCTCGACGACGTACACGGCGCGCGTGCGCCGGCTCCGGACGGCGTACGAGACTGCGCTCGTCGACGAACTGGCCAGGGGGGGACGCCCCGACGGCTGCGCCACGGTCGAGGAGTTGCACGACGCCTGGCAGGTGGGCGTGGCGCGGCCCGCGGTCAGCGGGCGGACGTTCCGTGCCTGGCAGTCGCTGGTCGACTACCAGATGAACGCCGTGGCGGCGCTGAGCCGTCCGGCCGCCGGGGCCGGACGGCGTCCGGATCAGGTGCCGGCGTCGTCCGCGCCCCAGCCCCGGTAGCGGTCCACCCGGATCCGGGTCAGGCGACTCAGAAGACGGCGTCGGCGAGCCGGTCCACCTCGTCGATCGACGGGACCGTGGGCATGAACGCCAGCTCGCCGATCCCGGCGCCCTCGAACGCGGACACCGCCGCCGAGGCGGCCTGCGGGGTGCGCAGCGCGCCGTCGACGACCGCCTCGCTCCACTTTCCGAGGAAGGCGTAGTAGCGGCCGAGCGACGCCCGCGACGCCGCCTCGTCGCCCAGCCCGAAGTAGATCAGCGCGCCGAGTCGCGGCTCCCCCTCGCGGTGGCCCTCGCTCCACGCCTTGCGGACCGTCTCCGCCATCGCGCCCGCCCGCTCGGGGCCGCCTCCGCCGGCCAGCCAGCCCGCACCGTGGGCGACCGTACGGCGCACCGCGGCGTCGCTGGTGCCGCCGATCATCACCGGCACTCCGCGGTCGCCCGGCGGGGGGCCCACGGGCAGCTCCCCACCCGCCACGTTCTCGCCCGCCCACGCGCGCCGCAGGAGGTCGAGCGTCTCGTCCATCAGCCGGCCACGCTGATCGAACGGTCGCTGCATCGCGGCGAAGTCATCCTCGCGGGCGCCCACGCCGAGCCCGAGCGTCAACCGGCCGCCGGACATCGCGGCCAGGCTTGCGCTCGCTTTGGCCAGCCACACCGGAGGGTAGGCGGGCGCGAGCAGGATGTTCGTCAGCAGCCCGATCCGGGTGGTCGCGCCGGCGGCGACAGCGAGCGAGGTCAGCGAGTCGAAGGTCGGGTACACGATGCGGTCGATCGTTGCCAGGTAGGCGAATCCGCGATCCTCGGCCCGCTTCGCCCATGCGGCCACCAGCGTGCCGTCCATCCGCAGGGTGTTCGGCAACCCGATCCCGATCTGCATCGCTCACTCCTTCGGCCGTGGCTCCTGAAGCGACCCTATGACCGGCCCCCGGACGCCGCAGTCCCGGGCCGGTACGCTCTGCGCGGCATCCGCGTGCAGCAGTGAGGAGGCCGCCATGCCGGGAACCGTGCTGATCACCGGTGGTACAGGGGGACTCGGGACGGCGGTGACCGCGCGCTTCCTCGAAGAGGGTTGGCGGGTCGTCGTGCCCGTGCACGGCGACCCGGCGCCGCCCGGCGGGCAGCTGCGTCCCGGCCTGCACCTGGTGTCGGCGGACCTGATGGACGCCGGCTCGGTCGCCGAGTGCGTCGCGCTGGCCGCGGCCGAACCGCAGGTCCCGCTCTCCGCGGTGGTCAACCTCGTCGGCGGGTTCGCGCAGGGCGGCCGGGTGCACGAGACGCCGGTGGAGGACTTCGAGGCCCAGCTGCGACTGAACCTGCGCCCGGCGTACCTCACCTGCCACGCCGCGATCCCGCACCTGATGGCCGCGGGCGGTGGCGCGATCGTGTGCGTCTCCAGCCGGGCGGCGTTGAGGCCGTTCGCCGGTGCGGCCGGGTACGTGACGTCGAAGGCCGCGGTCCTCGCCTTCGTCGACGCCCTGGCCGCCGAGTACACCGGGGACGGCATACGGGTCAACGCGATCCTGCCCAGCGTGATCGACACCCCGGCCAACCGCGCCGCGCAGCCCGGCGCGGACCACAGCCGCTGGGTCTCGCCGGAGCAGATCGCCGCGACCGTGCATTTCCTCTGCGGTGCGGACTCCACGGCGGTCGGCGGCGCGCACATCCCCGTCTACGGGCGGGCCTAGTCGTCTGGAGGCCTGATGCGAGCAGTCGTCTACACCGAGCGCGGCGGGCCGGAGGTGCTCCGGCTGGTCGAGCGCGACGCCCCCGAGCCGGGCCCGGGCGAGTTGCTGGTCCAGGTTCACGTCTCCGGGGTGAACCCGACGGACTGGAAGTCGCGCCGCAGCGGGGCTCCGACCTCGACGCCGTCCTCGGCGGAGGTCGAGCAGGTGCCGAACCAGGACGGCGCCGGCGTGGTGACCGCCGTCGGCCCGGACGTGGACGCCGACCGCATCGGCCAGCGGGTCTGGTTGTGGGAGGCCGCCTGGCAGCGCCGCGGTGGCACTGCCCAGGAGTACCTCGTGCTGCCCGAACGCCAGGCAGTGCCGCTGCCGGAGGCCGCGAGCCTCGACCTCGGCGCCGCGCTCGGCATCCCCGCCCTGACCGCACACCGCTGCCTGACCGTCGCCGAGGGCGGCCCGCCGCGGCTGGCCCCGGGTGTGCTGGAGGGGCGCCGCGTGCTGGTCACCGGGGGTGCGGGCGCCGTGGGCAACGCCGCCATCCAGCTGGCCCGATGGGCCGGCGCCGAGGTGCTGTCGACGGTCAGCACGCCGGAGAAGGCTCGCCTGGCCACCGCGGCCGGCGCGCAGCACGTGGTCGACTACCGCGCGCCGGACGCCGTCGACCAGTTGCGGGCAGCGGCACCGGACGGTGTCCACCTCGTGGTCGACGTCGCCGTGGCCGCGAACCTCGCGACGGACCTGGCCGTGCTCGCGCCCGGCGGGACCGTCGCCGGCTACGCGGCCGACGCCGGGACGGAGGCCACGCTCGGCGTGCGGGAGCTGATGGTCCGCAACACCCGGCTGCAGTTCGTGCTGGTCTACACGGTGCCCGCAGCCGCCAAGGAGCGGGCGGTGTCGGACGTCGCCGCCGCGGTCGCCGACGGCGCCCTCCTGGTGGGCGAGAGCGCGGGCCTGCCGCTGCACCGATTCCCGCTGGAGCGGGCCGCCGATGCGCATGCGGCGGTGGAGGCCGGCGCGATCGGCAAGGTGCTGATCGACGTGGTCGACCGTGAGTGAGGCGACGACCGCCCCCGTTGGGGAAGGTGACCTGCTCTGGACTCCCGGACCGGAGCGGGTGGAGGCGGCCAACCTGACCGGCTTCACCCGCTGGCTGTCCGCCGACCGAGGCCTGGAATTCGAGACGTACAGCGCGCTGTGGCGCTGGTCGGTCACCGACCTGGACGGCTTCTGGCAGGCGATCTGGGACTACTTCGGGATCGCCGCGTCGGAACCGCCGCTGGCGGTGCTGGGACGGCGGGAGATGCCCGGAGCCGTCTGGTTCCCCGGCGCCCGGCTGAACTACGCGGAGAACGTGCTGCGCCGGGCCGAGCAGGGCGGCGTCGCGCTCGTCCACGGCGGTGAGTCCCGTGCGCTGGGGGAGCTGTCCTGGCCCGAGCTGGATGCCGCGGTGCGTGCCGCGGCGACCTGGTTGCGCGCGGCGGGGGTGCAGCCCGGGGAACGGGTGGTCGCCTGGTTGCCGAACATCCCGGCCGCGGTGATCGCGATGCTGGCCACCACCGCGATCGGCGCGGTCTGGGCCGCCTGCTCACCGGACTACGGCGTCCGCGGTGCGCTCGACCGGTTCGGGCAACTCGATCCGAGCGTGCTGATCGCCGCCGACGGGTACCGCTACGCGGGCACCGACTTCGACCGGCGGGACGAGCGCCGCGCGCTCGTGGCGGAGCTGCCCACCCTGCGGGTGGTGATCGACGTCCCCGTGCTCGGCCTGCCCCGGACCGCGGCCGGCGAGGTGTCGTGCGTGGGCTGGGACGACGTCCTGGCTCAGCCGGCGGGCGGCGACTTCCGGTTCGAGCAGGTGCCCTTCGACCACCCGCTGTGGGTGCTCTTCTCCTCCGGCACGACCGGGCTGCCGAAGGCGCTGGTGCACGGGCACGGCGGGATCCTGGTCGAGCAGCTCAAGCTGCAGACGTTCCACCTCGACCTGCGACCCGGTGACCGGTCGATGTTCTACACGACGACCGGCTGGATGATGTGGAACTTCCTCGCCAGCGCGCTGGCCCTGGGCGCCGTCCCGGTGCTGTACGACGGTCATCCAGCTCACCCGCAGCCGGACGCGCTGTGGCGGGTCGCCGACGAGGCGGGCGCGACGATGTTCGGGGCCAGCCCGTCCTACGTCGACCTGATGACCCGTGCGGACGTCGTGCCCGGCCGGCGGTACGAGCTCGCGGCGCTGCGCACGATCATGCCGGCGGGCGCACCCGTCTCGCCGCAGTGCACCGCGTGGTTCTACCGGAACGTCAAGCGGGACCTGTGGGTGGCCACCGGCAGCGGCGGGACCGACTGCTGCACCGGGTTCGTCGGCGGGGTGCCGACGCTGCCGGTGTACGCCGGGGAGATCCAGGCGCCCTCGCTCGGGGTGGCCGTGCAGGCGGTCGACGAGCACGGCGCGACCGTGGTCGGCGAGGTCGGCGAGTTCGTGATCACGCAGCCGATGCCCTCGATGCCGGTGCGCCTGTGGGGCGACCCGGACGGCGCGCGGTACCGGGCGACGTACTTCGACGACTTCCCCGGGATCTGGCGGCAGGGCGACCTGCTGCGCACCAACGCCCGCGGCGGCTGCTTCGTGCTCGGCCGCTCGGACGCAACGCTGAACCGGCACGGTGTCCGGATCGGCACCGCCGAGATCTACCGCGCCCTGGGCGACGTGCCGGAGGTGCAGGACGCGCTCGTCGTCAACCTCGACCTTCCCGGCGGCGGGTCGTTCATGCCGCTGTTCGTCTGCCTCGCTCCTGGTACCGAGCTGGATGCCGCGCTGGACGCGAGGATCCGGGAGACGCTGCGCCGGACCTACAGCCCGCGACACGTCCCGGACCAGATCGTCGCCGTGCCGGCGATCCCCATGACCCGGACCGGCAAGAAGCTCGAGGTGCCGGTGCGGAAGATCCTGCTCGGAACCCCGGTGGACCGTGCGGTCAGCCGGGAGGCCGTGGCGGATCCGCAGGCTCTGGACGCCTTCCTCACCTACGCGCGCACCCAACAGGACTACGGCATCGGTTGACCGCCGGCGAGCCGCCATCCGATCATCACCCATCGGCTACCGAGCGGCGGCCGGACCACCGCATGGAGGGCCCATGGACGCGACGCAATCCTCCCGTAGCTTCCCGCTGCCGTCGCAGATCGCCGACGCACCCGGCGCCGCGGGGTGGCAGAGCATGTACGCCTTCTACACGCGCTTCCAGCCCGAGGACGACCAGCGCTTCTGGTTCTACAACGCGATGCACTTCCCAGAGCCGATGCCGGCCTTCGACACGATCACCGCCGAGGTGCCGTACACCGCCATCGGCGCGAACACCACGCGGGTCTTCGTGTTCCCCACGACGTTGGGGATCGAGCACCGGATCCTCAACGGCCGGGTGTACATCACCGCCAACCCGGTCACCGACCCCGCCGAGATCGAGCGCCGGTTGGCGGTGTTCTCGCAGCGCGCCGGGCACTACTACGAGAACTGGGACAGGCTCTACGAGGGCTGGAAGCTGCGCATCAACGACCTGATCGAGCAGATCGAGTCGGTCGCCGTCCCCGAGCTCCCGGAGTTCGAGGACGCCGAGGTGGTGATGCAGTCCAAGGGGATCGCACAGAACCACTACCTGCGGGAGAGCTTCCACCGCTGCATCGACCTGTTCTCGGTGATGTGGCACCACCACACCGAGATGCTGATGCTCGGCTACGGCGCCTACGTGGTGTTCTTCGAGTTCTGCAAGAAGGCGTTCCCGGAGATCCCGGACCAGATGATCGGCCGGATGGTGGCCGGCATCGACGTGGTCATGTACCGCCCGGACGAGGAGCTGAAGCGCCTGGCCCGCCTTGCGATCGAGCTCGGGGTGGACGACGAGTTCGTCGAGGACGCCGGCCCGGAGGACGTGCTGGCCGCGCTGGGCCGCCGGGGCGAGGCGGGGTCGCGGTGGCTCGCCGGCCTGGACGAGGCACGCGAGCCCTGGTTCCACGTCTCCACCGGGGACGGCTTCTACCACCATCACCTCAGCTGGAACGACGACCTCCGGTTGCCGTTCACCGCGCTGCGCAGCTACATCGAGGCGACCCGGCGCGGGGAGTCGCTCACCCGCCCCACCGAGCGGGTCCGGGAGGAGCGCGAGCGGATCACCCAGGAGTACCGGGGCCTGCTCGCCGTCGAGGAGGAGCGGGCGGCATTCGACCAGATGCTCGGGCTGTGCCGGCTCGTGTTCCCGTTCGTGGAGGACCACAAGTTCTACTGCGAGCACTGGTTCACCACCCGGTTCTTCCAGAAGATCCGCGAGTTCGGCGGGGTGCTGCAGCGCTATGCCCTGCTGGACGACGCCGAGGACGTCTTCCACCTGCACCACACCGAAGTCGACCAGGCGCTCACCGACGTGATGCTCGCCTGGGCCGCCGGCGGGCAGCCGGTGGGCGGGAGCCACCTGAGGGCACTGGTGGCCGATCGGAAGCGGATCCTGCAGGCGCTGCAGTCCTGGTCGCCGCCGCCCGCGCTCGGGCCCGTGCCGGAGGTGCTGAACGATCCCGCGGTGCAGATGCTGTGGGGCGTGACCGGGGAGACGATCCAGGAGTGGTCGCGGGCCATCGACGCCGCCGAGGCGGACGAGCTGCACGGCTTCGCGGCGTCCCCCGGCGTCGTCGAGGGGGTCGCGCGGGTGCTGATGAACGTCAACGAGGTCGGGCAGATCCGGGACGGCGAGATCCTGGTCTGCCCGGTGACCGCACCGAGCTGGGGGCCGGTGTTCGGCAAGATCAAGGCGGCGGTCTCCGACATCGGCGGAGCGATGTCGCACGCCGCGATCGTGGCCCGCGAGTACGGCATGCCGGCGGTGGTCGGCACCGGCCAGGCGACCAAGCGGATCCGGACCGGGCAGCGACTCCTGGTGGACGGCGACCACGGCGTCGTCCGGATCCTGGACTGAGCTGCGGCCCGTCCCGGGCACAGGGGGTGAGCCGATGAACGGCCCGGCGCTCGTGCTGGCCTTCCCGGACGTCGGGATCGAGCATCGGCCCGAGGTCGGCGGGAAGGCGGCCGGCCTCGGCGAGCTGACCCGGGCGGGCTTCGCCGTGCCCGCCGGCTGCGTGGTGACCACGCGAGCCTTCACCGCCGCGCTGCACCGGGTGGATCCCGAAGGTTCGATCGCGTCCCGCCTCGCCGCCCTCGACCCGGACGACCAGGTGACGCTCGTCCGGGTGACCGGCGAGATCCGGGAGCGGATCAGCTCCGCGGCGGTGCCGGACGATGTCCGGGACGCGATCCTCGGCTGCGGACTCCTCGACGGTCCCGGCCGGCCCGGCGAGCGCGGCCTGGCGGTCCGCTCGAGCGCCACCAGCGAGGACAGCAGCGACACGAGCTTCGCCGGGCTGCAGGACACGTTCCTGTGGGTGCGCGGGCCGGACGCCGTGCTCGACGCCGTCCGCAGGTGCTGGGCCAGCCTCTACACGGTGGAGTCGGTGACGTACCGGCTGCGGCGCGGGGTTCCGGAGGACGGGCTCGCGATGGCCGTGGTGATCCAGCGAATGGTCGACGCCCGCACCTCCGGGGTGATGTTCACCCGCAGCCCCACGACCGGAGACCGATCCGTGGTCGTCGTCGAGGCCGCCTGGGGCCTGGGCTCCGCGGTGGTCGGCGGCGAGGTCACCCCGGACGCCTGGGTGCTGAACAAGGTGACCGGTGAGGTGATCAGGCGGAGGATCTCCACCAAGCCGCGCCGCCACCGGCCCGACGTCGAACGCGGCGGCGTCAGGGTCGAGGAGGTGCCGCCCGAGCTGAGGGATGCCCCGTCCCTGGCCGAGGAGGAGCTGGCCGTCCTGGTCCGGACCGGGACGGCGATCGAGCGTCACCACGGCGAGCCGCAGGACATCGAGTGGGCGATCCCGGTGGCCCCGGACGCCGACCACCCGCTGTTCGTGCTGCAGAGCCGGCCGGAGACCGCGTGGTCCGCCCGCCCGGCCACCCCGGTGGCGACACCGGCACCGCGCGCCTTCGACCACGTGGTGGCCAGGATGGGCGGGACCGCAGCCGGCCAGGGGGAGGGCGGGGCGAGGTGAGCCTCGAGCCGGAGGACGTGCAGGAGGTCCTGGCCCTGCTGGACTCCCTCGACGTGGACGAGATGCACCTGCGGACCGCACGGTTCGCGCTCACCGTTCGGCGCGGGCCGGGTGGATGGGTGGCGTCCCAGCAGGTGCAGGCCCGGCCCGACGGGCAGGCCGAGGACGGGGGAGACGCGGCAGAGGCGCCGGCCCGGCCGGCCTCCACCGCGGCCGGGGAGGGGGCGAGCCACCTGCACGAGGTGTGCGCGCCGCTCGTGGGCACCTTCTACCGGGCGCCGCAACCGGGGGCCGAGCCGTTCGTCGACGTGGGCAGCCGGGTCGAGGAGGCCACGGTGGTGGGCATCGTGGAGACGATGAAGCTGATGAACCCCGTGCTCGCCGGGGCGGCCGGGACCGTGGTCGAGATCTGCCTGCCGGACGCGACGTTCGCGGAGCAGGACGAGGTGCTGATGCGGATCGACCCGCGGCCCGCATGAGCGCCCCCGAGACCGTCCTGCGCCGGGTGCTGATCGCCAACCGGGGCGAGATCGCCGTGCGGATCCTCCGCACCTGCGCCCGGCTGGGGATCGAGACCGTGCTGGCCGCCTCCGACGCGGACCTGGACTCGATGCCTGCGCGGCTGGCCGACCGCACCGTGCGGATCGGCAGAAGGATCGGCAGACGGATCGACCAAGCATCCCCGGCGGCGAGCTACCTCGACGTTCGGGCCGTGGTCGAGGCGGCGCTGGCCGCCAGGGCCGACGCCGTACACCCCGGCTACGGGTTCCTGTCGGAGAACCCGCGCCTGGCGCGGGCCTGCGCGTCCGCCGGTCTGGTGTTCGTCGGGCCCACCGCGGCGCAGCTGGAGGCGGTCGGCGACAAGGTCGCCGCC
>JBKPQU010000412.1:0-8079 GCA_046734255.1 Actinomycetota bacterium | reverse complement strand
GCGCACCCCCCGCGGCCGCGGTCCGGGCGATCTGGGCGGCGTCGGCGGGCGGGACGCCGTCCAGCGTCAGCCGGCGCATGACGACCAGGCAGGCCACGTCGGCCGGGGTGTAGCGGCGGTGCGAGCCGGCCGCGTGCACGGACGGGCCCAGCCCGTAGCGGCGGTCCCAGGTGCGCAGGGTCGCGGGCGCGACCCCGAGCCGACGCGCGACTGCCGCCACGGTCAGCGTCGGGGCGGGCGTCTCGGTCACAGGCCGACTCTCCCGCCCGGCGTCAGCCGGGAATTCCACACAGGGAATTCTCGGCAAGAACCCACCCGCCTGCCACCCGAGACCGCGATCCTCACCCCGACCGCCCGCGAGGTAGCCCGGCGGCCGTGCCCCTGCTCGGACCCCTGACGGGGGCGGCGACACACCGCGGGCGGTCGGACAAGGTCGGTCGACACCTTTGAACAATCTCTGACGCGTTTCTCTTGAACAATGCCTGGCGCGATTGTAGTGTCGACGGCGTCGGCGCGGAACGACTTTCGGTCGACGAGAAGCGACAGAGGCGGTGCGCAGTGGCAGAGATCTCGCGGCTTCCGGGGCCCGTGGCGGACATCTGGGAGTGGCAACTGGACGGCGCCTGCCGGCGGGCGGACCCCCGGCTCTTCTTCCACCCTGAGGGTGAGCGCGGTCCTGCGCGGCGCGAGCGTGACGCGGCCGCGAGGCGGATCTGCGCAGGGTGCCCGGTGATGGGTGCGTGCCGCAGGCACGCACTGAGCGTTCGCGAGCCCTACGGGGTCTGGGGCGGGCTGAGCGAGGACGACCGGGAGGCCATCTACGCGCAGGAGCGGCGCAAGCGGCTGCGCGCGGTCGGCTAGGCGCCTCGCCGTCCCGACAAACGCAACGAGCGGGAGCCCCTGGACGGAGGGCTCCCGCTCGTTGCGTTTGTCGGCGCGCATCGGCGCCGGTTCGGTGGCTTCAGTGACCGTGCCCGTGACCGTGCCCGTGGCCGGACTCGGGCGCGGGCGGCTGCTTCTTCTCCACCACCAGCGTGTCGGTGGTCAGCACCATCGAGGCGATCGAGGCGGCGTTGCGCACCGCGGAGCGGGTCACCTTGACGGGGTCGAGGATGCCCCGGGCCAGCAGGTCGGTGAAGTCGCCCACGGCGGCGTCCAGACCCTGACCCGCGGGGAGCCCGCGCACCTTGTCGACCACGACCGAGCCCTCGAGCCCGGCGTTGGCCGCGATCCAGCGGAGGGGCTCGGAGACCGCTCGGCGGATGATCCTCACGCCCGTGGCCTCGTCCCCGGTTTTGCCCAGGTTGTCGTCGAGGACCGTGGAGCTGTGCAGCAGGGCCGAGCCGCCGCCTGCCACGATGCCCTCCTCGATCGCGGCCCGGGTGGCCGAGACGGCGTCCTCGATCCGGTGCTTCTTCTCCTTGAGCTCGACCTCGGTGTGGGCGCCGACCTTGATCACGCAGACCCCGCCGGCCAGCTTGGCCAGGCGCTCCTGCAGCTTCTCGCGGTCCCAGTCGGAGTCGGTCTGCTCGATCTCGGTGCGGATCTGCTCGATCCGTCCCTTGACCTCGCTTTCCTCGCCGGCGCCGTCGATGATCGTCGTGGTGTCCTTGGTCACCACCACGCGCCGGGCCTTGCCGAGCACGTCCAGGTCGACCTGGTCGAGCTTCAGCCCGATGTCCGGCGAGATCACCTGCGCGCCGGTGAGCACGGCCATGTCCTGCAGCATGGCCTTGCGCCGGTCACCGAAGCCGGGAGCCTTGACGCCGACCGAGAGGAACGTGCCACGGATCTTGTTGACCACCAGCGTGGACAGCGCCTCGCCCTCGATGTCCTCGGCGACGATGAACAGCGGCCGGCCGCCCTGGGCGACCTTCTCCAGGATCGGGAGCAGCTCGGTGATCGCAGAGATCTTGTTCTGATGGATGAGGACGACGACGTCCTCGAGGACGGCCTCCATCCGCTCCGGGTCGGTGACGAAGTACGGCGAGATGTAGCCCTTGTCGAACTGCATGCCCTCGGTGAACTCGACCTCCATCGCGGTGGTCGAGGACTCCTCGACGGTGATCACGCCGTCCTTGCCGACCTTGTCGAACGCCTCGGCGATCAGGTCGCCGATCGCCGGGTCCTGGGCGGAGACCGTCGCCACGTGGGCGACCTCCTGGCGGCCCTCGACGTCGCGGGCGACCTCGAGCAGCCTGTCGTTGACGGCGTCGACCGCAGCGTCCATCCCGCGCTTGAGTGCGGCGGGGTTGGCGCCGGCAGCGACGTTGCGCATGCCCTCCTTGACCATCGCCTGGGCGAGCACCGTCGCGGTGGTGGTGCCGTCACCGGCGATGTCGTTGGTCTTGGTCGCGACCTCCTTGGCGAGCTGGGCCCCGAGGTTCTCGTAGGGGTCCTCCAGCTCCACCTCCTTGGCGATCGTCACGCCGTCGTTGGTGATCGTGGGCGCGCCCCACTTCTTGTCGATGACGACGTTGCGGCCGCGCGGTCCCAGCGTCACCTTCACGGTGTCCGCGAGCGCGTCGACGCCCCGCTCGAGGGCGCGGCGGGCGGTCTCGTCGAACTCCAGGGTCTTGGCTGCCATGTGCTCCTCCGCGAGACCGCCCCGGCCGGCCTGTTGCAGGCGGCCGGGGCGGCGTCGGCATTCGTTCTGGCCGGGGACCGCCGATTGCAGGCGACCCCGTCTGGGGCCTTACTTCTCGATGATCGCGAGGACGTCGCGCGCCGAGAGGATCAGGTACTCCTCGCCGGAGTACTTCACCTCGGTGCCGCCGTACTTGCTGTACAGGACCGTGTCGCCGACCTTGACGTCGAGCGGAATCCGCTTGTCGCCGTCGTCGTCGAACCGGCCGGGACCCACGGCCAAGACCTCGCCCTCCTGAGGCTTCTCCTTGGCGGTGTCCGGGATCACCAGCCCGGACGCCGTCGTCTGCTCGGCGTCGAGCGGCTTGACGACGATGCGGTCCTCGAGCGGCTTGATGGAGACCGACACTTGCTGACCTCCCCTTCGGGAACGTCGCGATGGCTTGTCTGGCGGCCGGACGCCGACCGTCGTCGCGGGTGCCGGTCGAGCCCTGCCTGCATTGGCACACTCACGGTGAGAGTGCCAACGTGAATCTAGAACGGGCCTTAGCACTCGGTCAACTTGAGTGCCAACCACCGGACAGATCGGGTCAGCCGTGAAGCCGCCGAACGTCACCGGTGCCTCGTTCACCGTGGCCGTGGTCCTCGTCAGCATCAACCTCCGCCTGCCGATCGGCGCGGTCGCGCCGCTGCTGCCGGAGATCCGCAGCGATCTCGGGATGAGCGAGGCGACCGCAAGCCTGCTGACGACGCTGCCCGTGCTGTGCTTCGCCGTGCTGGCCCCGGCATCGGCCTGGCTCGGCAGCCGATCCGGCCCGGAACGCGCGGTCAGCCTGGGCCTGCTCGCCGTCGCCGCCGGAACGCTGGTCCGCCCGGCGGCCGGGACGGCGCTGCTGCTGTTCGGGACCGTGGTGCTCGGCGCCGGGATCACCGTCGGAAACGTGCTGGTCCCGGTGGTGGCGCACCGGGCGCTGGGCGTGCGGGCCGCGGGCCTGATCGGGCTGTACTCCGCGGCGTTGCCGGGCGGGGCCGCGATCGCGGCGGCGCTCGCCGCACCGCTCGCCGTGTGGATCGGGTGGCGGGGGTCGCTGGCGGTCTGGACCGTGGCGGTGGTACTCGCGCTGGTCGCCTGGGTAGTGGCGGTGCGGCCGGAGCACGAGCCCATCCCCCGCCGGCCGCCCGTCTGGGGGGACAAGCTGGCCTGGATGCTCGCGGCGTTCTTCGGCGCCCAGGCCCTGGCCTACTACGCCCTGGCCACCTGGCTGCCCACCCTGCTGCAGGATCCGGCGGAGGCCGGCACCGACGAGACGACCGCAGGGTGGGCGCTGGCGGTGTACAACCTCATCGGGATCGCCGGCTCGATCATCGCGCCCAGGCTCGCCACCCACGGCCCCGACCAGAAGCGGGTGGTGGCGGCCACCTGCGTGATCTGGGCGGTCGGGACCGCAGGGCTCGCGGCGGCGCCGGCGGCGTGGCCGGCCTGGGTGGTTCTCACCGGCCTCGGCCAGGGGGCCGGCATCGCGCTGGGCCTGACGCTGATCGGGCTTCGGGCCGCCGACGCGAACGTGGCGCGCGGCCTGTCCGGCATGGTCCAGGGCGTTGGCTATGCCGTGGCCGCGACCGGCCCGTTCCTGTTCGGCGCGCTGCACCACCTGACGGGGTCGTGGACCCTGCCGCTGGTGTTCGTGGTGCTCGTGCTCGGGGCGATGGCCTGGGCGGGCGCGTACGTCGCGCGCCCGGGGGTGGTCCGGGCCGGTACCGGCTGAGCGGCGGCTCCCCCGGCGCCGTCGGCTGGTGGCCGGTGGCCGCGACCGTGGCAGGATCGACGGGTGGATCTGGCCGGAATCTCCATGCTGCTCACCCCCGCGGGGTGGGCGCTGCTGGGGTCGCTGCCGGAGTACGACGAGGGCGCGACCACGGCGCTCGGAGAACGGCTGCGCCGGGACGGACACGACCCGGTGCTGGTATCCGCGGCGCTGACCCAGTCCCGGCTCCGGGCGGCGGCGCGGGACAAGTTCGGGCCGTTCGCCGACGGGATGCTGTTCACCCCGGCCGGGCTGGAGCAGGCGACCCGGCTGCCGGTGGCGGCCCGGCACGCGCAGCGCTTCGCCTCGGCCGGCATCGAGTGGGTCGCGGACCTGGGCTGCGGGATCGGTGCCGACTCGATGGCCCTGGCCGGGCTGGAGCGCCAGGTGCTCGCCGTCGAACGGGACGAGCTGACCGCCGCGGTGGCCACCGTGAACCTGCGGCACTGGCCGGAGACCGAGGTGCGCTGCGAGGACGCCACCGCCACCGACCTGTCGGGGATCGGCGGGGCCTTCTGCGACCCGTCGCGCCGCACGACGTCCGGGCGGCGGCTGCTCGACCCGCGGGAGGGCTCGCCGCCGCTCGGCTTCGTCCTGGACCTGGCGTCCCGGATGCCCGCGGTCGGGCTGAAGACGGCGCCCGGCATCCCCCACGCGATGATCCCCGACGGCGCCGAGGCCCAGTGGGTCTCGATCGGCGGGGACGTCCTCGAGGCCGGGCTGTGGTTCGGGCTGCTCGCCCGCGAGGGCGTGCGCCGCAGCGCGTTGGTGATCGGCGCGGACGGCGCGGCCACCGAGACCAGCGACGCCGGCATGCCCGCCGTCCCGGACGGCCCCCTCAGCGACTACCTCTACGAGCCGGACGGCGCGGTGATCCGGGCCGGGCTGGTCGGGCAGGTCGCCGCCGCCGTCGAGGGGTGTCTCGTGGACCGCAGCATCGCCTACGTCACCGCCGACCGCCCCGTGCACACTCCCCTGGCCACCGGGTACGTGGTCGAGGAGTCGTTCGGCTTCCAGCTCAAGCGCCTGCGCACCTGGCTGCACGACCGCAAGGTCGGCCGCGTGACGATCAAGAAGCGAGGCAGCGCGGTCGACATCCCCCAGCTGCGCCGCCAGCTGCGCCTCGACGGCGATGAGGAGGCGACGATCGTCCTGACCCGCCTCCAGGGGCGGCAGTCCGTGATCGTCGTCCGCCGCCTGCACTGAGCGAGGGGGTTGGGAAGGTCAGGTCAGCAGGGTCTGCAGCCACAGGGCGGTGTAGCGGGCGGCGTCGACGTCGAGCGCGACGTCGACGGTCGCCGGCGGGACGCCGCGCGGGTCGTGCTGGAGGTCACCGGCCCAGTCGCGGCGGTCGACCACGGTCTGGCCGCGGGTCCAGGTGCCGGACAGCTCCACCCGCACGGGCAGCCGCGCGGTGGTCAGCCCGTCCGGCTCGATCACGGCGCAGACCGCGCCGGCGTCGCCGATCGTGGCGTCCTCGGCGCCGAACCGCTCGCACTGGAAGCCGATCAGCGCCGCGCCCAACCGGGCCGCGGGGCCGCCGTGCACGGCGAGGTCCAGGGCCTGGTCGCGGCTGACCCGCGGGCGGTAGAAGACGTCGAGCCCGTACATGGTGACCGGAACGCCGAGCGTGATCGCCGCGTCCAGGACGACGGCCGCCGCCTCCGGGTCGTGCCAGACGTTGAACTCCGCGGCCGCGGTGACGTTGCCCCGCGCGCCGCTGCCACCCATGAACACGATCTCCCGCAGGCCCGCTGCCGCCTCCGGGAAGGCCCGCAGCAGCAGCGCGATGTTGGTCAGCGGCCCCAGCGGCAGCAGCGTGACCGGCGAGCGGGACTGCGCGGCGTCGAGCAGGACGTCGCGCAGCAGCTCGACGGCCTGCCGCGGATCGGGCTCGCGGGCCGGCGCAGCCATGCCCAGGTCCCCCATCCCGTCGTCGCCGTGGGCGTGCCGCGCCGCGCGGACCGGTTCGAGCAGCGGGCGGTCCGCGCCCCTGGCCACCGGCACGTCCTCCCGCTCCACGGTCGACAGCACCGTCAGGGTATTGGTCACGACCTGGTCCACCTCGGTGTTGCCGGCGACGCAGGTGACCGCGCGCAACTCCAGGGCGGGATGGCGCGCCGCGAGCAGCAGCGCGCATGCATCGTCCACCCCGGTATCGACATCGAGGACGACTGGAACCGGCTCGCCCGTCCCGGAGGCCACGTCCAGAACCTAGGCCCGAACCAGCGTGACCGGCATCGAGGAGTCCGCGGCCAGGTCCAGGGCCGAGGGCTCGCAGTCGCAGGCGAGCAGGTGGGCGCCCAGCGCCGCGACCATCGCGCCGTTGTCCGTGCACAGCCCGGGCCGGGGCACGCGCAGCACGATCCCCGCCGCCGCGCACCGCTGCTCTGCCAGCGCGCGCAGCCGGGAGTTCGCCGCCACGCCGCCGGCGATCAGCAGGTGCTCCACCCCGTTCTCGCGGCAGGCGCGCACCGCTTTCGCGGTCAGCACGTCGACGACCGCCTCCTGGAACGAGGCCGCGACATCGGCCACCGGCACCGGGATGCCGTCGGCCTCCTGCTGCTCCACCCACCGCGCGACGGCCGTCTTCAGCCCGGAGAAGGAGAAGTCGAAGCGGTGACGGCGCAGGTCGTTCGGTGCGGTCAGCCCGCGGGGGAACGCGATCGCGTCGGCGTCGCCGTCCCGGGCCATCCGGTCGATCTGCGGCCCGCCCGGGAACGGCAGCCAGAGCACCCGGGCCACCTTGTCGAACGCCTCGCCGGCGGCGTCGTCGATGCTCGCCCCGAGCGGCTCCAGTTCGGCGCCGAGCCGGCGGACCAGCAGCAGCGACGAGTGCCCACCGGAAACCAGCAGGCCGATCGCCGGCTCCGGCAGCGGGCCGTGCTCCAGGGCGTCGACCGCCAGGTGCGCCGCGAGGTGGTTCACGCCGTACAGCGGCACGCCGAGGCCCACGGCCAGCGCCTTGGCCGCCGCCACCCCGACGACGAGCGCACCCGCCAGGCCGGGCCCGGCGGTGACCGCGACGGCGTCGACGTCGCCCAGCCGGATCCCGGCCCGCTCGCAGGCCTGCTGCAGCGTGGGGATCATCGCGTCCAGGTGCGCCCGCGAGGCGACCTCGGGGACGACGCCGCCGAAGCGCACGTGCTCGTCCACCGAGCTGGCAGTGACGTCCGCGAGCAGGTCGGCGCCGCGCACGAGACCGACCCCGGTCTCGTCGCAGGAGGTCTCGATGCCCAGCACCAGCGGCGCCACAGCCACCGGGCGAGGCTACCCTCCCGGCCACCTCCGCCCGTGGCCGCGTAGCGGCCGCAGCCGCATGATCACGGCGTCCTGGCCGCCCGGCTGGTAGTAGCCGCGCCGGACGGCGATCCGCTCGAAGCCGTGCGCGGCGTACAGCGCGATCGCCGCCTTGTTGTCCGCCCGGACCTCCAGCAGCACGCTGGTCGCCCCTCGGTCCTCGGCCTCCGCGAGCAGGGCCCGCAGCAGCAGGCCGCCGATCCCGCGCCGCTGCGCGGCGGGGGCCACCGCCAGCGTCTGGACGTCGGCCTCGCTGCCACTACCCAGCATCAGCCCCGCGTAGCCGAGCACCGCGCCGTGCGCGTCCTCCGCGACGACGTACCAGCGGTCCGGGCCGCGGGCGAGCTCGCTCCAGAACGTCTCCGCGGACCAAGCCGCGGTGCCGAAC
>JBKPQU010000411.1:0-6946 GCA_046734255.1 Actinomycetota bacterium | reverse complement strand
GTGGCGGCCCTGCGCAACGGGTCCGCGGTCCCGCCGGACGCCGCGTCCGGCGGTCTCGGCCCGGCCGGTGGCTCGCTCACGCTGGCCGCCATCGCGGCGGCGCTGCTCGGGGGGACCAGCGTGCACGGCCGTCGCGGCGGCGTGGCCGGGACGGTACTCGCCGTCATCGGGCTGCAGATGCTCGTGCTGCTCATGCGGGTGGACGGCGCCACCGCCTGGGCGGTGCAACTGGTCCCACCGGTCGGCGTGCTGGTGGGCCTCCTGGTGAGCCTGGTGATGGAGCTGCGCGAGCGACCGACGGCCGAGCGCATCGAGGAGCCGGGCGGGACGTCGCCGGGCGGCACCTCGCAGGAGTCGATCGCCTGGGCGGAGGAGCTGCTGCGCCGTCCCGGCCCGCAGGAGCTGGTCCGCAGGCGCGGCGACCTGGACCCCTGACTCAGGCGTCGAAGCGGGCCACTGCGCGCATCTTGTTGACCGAGTCGAGGGCGGCGACCTTGTAGGCCTCGGACAGCGTGGGGTAGTTGAAGACGGTGTCGACGAGCTGGTCGATGGTCCCGCCGCAGGTCATGATCGCCTGACCGAGGTGGACGAGTTCGGTCGCCTGCGAACCGAAGACGTGGACCCCGAGCAGTCGCTTGGTCTCGGTCGAGACCAGCAGCTTGAGCATGCCGTAGCTGTCGCCGATGATCTGGCCGCGGGCCAGCTCGCGGTAGCGGGAGATGCCGACCTCGTAGGGGACGGAGGACGTCGTCAGCGCGTCCTCGGTCTGCCCGCAGTAGCTGACCTCGGGGATCGTGTAGATGCCGATCGGCTGGAGGTCGACCAGGGAGTTGGCCGGCTCGCCGAAGGCGTGGTAGGCCGCCAGGCGTCCCTGCTCCATCGAGGTCGCGGCCAGCGCGGGGAAGCCGATCACATCGCCGACGGCGTAGATGTGCTGCACGGCGGTGCGGTAGTGCCCGTCCACCGAGATCCGGCCGCGGTTGTCGGCCTCAAGCCCTGCGGCCTCGAGGTTGAGGTCCTCGGTGGCGCCCTGCCGGCCGGCGGAGTACATGACCGCGTCCGCGGGGATCCGCTTGCCGCTGGCCAGCGTCGTGACCGTGCCCCGCTCGCCGGACTCCACGCTCGATACGCGCTCGCCGAACCGGAAGCTCACCGACAGGTCGCGCAGGTGGAACTTCAGCGCCTCGACGATCTCGGAGTCGCAGAAGTCGAGCATCCGGTCGCGCTGCTCGACCACGGTCACCCGGCAGCCGAGCGCGGCGAACATCGAGGCGTACTCGATTCCGATCACCCCGGCGCCCACCACGACCAGGGAACGGGGGATGGCCTCCAGGGTGAGGATGCCGTCGGAGTCGAGGATGCGGCTGTCGTCGAAGGCCACCGACGGCGGCCGGGCCGGCCGCGTGCCGGTGGCGACGACGACGTGCTCGGCGCTGATCCTGCGCTCGCCGTCCGGTTCGCTGCGGATGGCCACGGTGTGCGGGTCGATGAAGCGGCCGGTGCCGTGCAGCAGGTCCACGCCGTTGCGGAAGAACTGGCTGCGGATCACCTCGATCTCCCGGCCGATCACATGCTGCGTGCGGGCGAGCAGATCCTGGACGGTGATGTCCTCCTTGACCCGGTAGTTCTGGCCGTACAGCTCGCGCATGTTCAGCCCGGTCAGGTACAGCACGGCCTCGCGCAGCGTCTTCGACGGGATCGTGCCGGTGTTGATGCAGACGCCGCCGACCATGTGCCGCCGCTCGATCACCGCCGAGCGCCGCCCGAGTTTGGCCGCGGCGATCGCTGCCTTCTGCCCGCCCGGCCCGGATCCCACCACGAGGAGGTCGTACTGGTGCTCGGGCATGCTGCGCTCCCAGCGATCCGGCAGCGCGCCCGGTCGGTCGCCGCCCGATCACGATGCTACGAGGTCGCCCGCGATGCGGGTATCGCCGGGAATCGGCCGGCAGCGGTATCAGGGGCCGGTCGGGGCCTTGCGCCGGGTCCGCGACGCCGGCGTGCGCTGTGCCGGAATGGCCGCTGGGGCCGGGGCCACCGCGGGAGCCGACGCAGGGATCTGGTTGCTCAGCTGCGCGACCGCGCGCATCTTGTTGACCGCGTCGAGGGCGGCGACCTTGTAGGCCTCGGACAGGGTGGGGTAGTTGAAGACGGTGTCGACGAGCTGGTCGACGGTCCCGCCGCAGGTCATGATCGCCTGGCCGAGGTGGACGAGTTCGGTCGCGTGCGAACCGAAGACGTGCACGCCCAGCAGGTGCCGGTTCTCCGTGCACACCAACAGTTTCAGCATGCCGTAGCTGTCGCCGATGATCTGGCCGCGGGCCAGCTCCCGGTAGCGGGAGATGCCGACCTCGTACGGCACCGAGGACTTGGTGAGGAGGTCCTCGGTCTGCCCGCAGTAACTGATCTCGGGGATCGTGTAGATGCCGATCGGCTGCAGCTCCACCAGGGAGTTGGCCGGTTCGCCGAAGGCGTGGTAGGCCGCCAGGCGGCCCTGCTCCATCGAGGTCGCGGCCAGCGCGGGGAAACCGATCACGTCGCCGACGGCGTAGATGTGCTCGACCGCCGTCCGGTAGTCGGCGTCCACCGAGATCCGGCCCCGGGGGTCCGCCGACAGGCCGGCCGCGGCGAGGTCCAGCTCGTCCGTGGCGCCCTGCCGGCCGGCGGAGTACATCACGGTGTCCGCGCCGATCCGCTTGCCGCTGGCGAGCGTGGTCACGGTTCCGCCCTCGGTGGACTCGACCCGGGAGACGGTCTCGCCGAACCGGAAGCTCACCGACAGGTCGCGCAGGTGGAACTTCAGCGCCTCGACGATCTCGGAGTCGCAGAAGTCGAGCATGCGGTCGCGCTGCTCGACCACCGTGACCTTGGAGCCGAGGGCGGCGAACATCGAGGCGTACTCGATCCCGATCACCCCGGCGCCGACGACGACGAGCGTCCGCGGGATCCGGGTCAGCGTCAGGATGCCGTCGGAGTCGAGGATCCGGGTGTCGTCGAAGGCGACCGTCGACGGGCGCGCGGGCCGGGTGCCGGTGGCGATCACGATCCGCTCGCCGCTGGCCCGGCGGGCCACGCCGTCCTCCGCGACGACCTCGACGGTGTGCGGGTCGATGAACCTCGCCGTGCCGGGCAGGAGGTCGACGCCGTTGCGGGACAGCTGGCTTCGCACCACCTGGATCTCCCGGCCGATCACGTGCTGCGTGCGGGCCAGGAGGTCGTCGACGGTGATGTCGTCCTTGACGCGGTAGTTCTGGCCGTACAGCTCGCGCATGTTCAGGCCGGTGAGGTACATGACGGCCTCGCGCAGGGTCTTCGACGGGATCGTGCCGGTGTTGATGCACACCCCGCCGACCATGTGCCGCCGCTCCACCACCGCCGAGCGCCGTCCGAGCTTGGCCGCGGCGATCGCGGCCTTCTGCCCGCCCGGCCCCGACCCGAGGACCAGCAGGTCGTAGTCGTACTCGGGCATGCCCCGGACTCCTCCTCTGACGGCTCGGGTGACGGCTCAGTGACGGCTTCGTGTCGGCGCCGTGTCGTGGTCGGCCAGGACCGGAGACCGGCCTCGCCCGAGTCCAGCATCGGCACGTCCGCCCGACCGCTGGAGGGGCGGAAAGAGATCACCGTTTTGACCCTCCACGCCGGGCCCCGATACCCTGACCTGGCGTTGTGCCCAGCACGACGTCCCTGGGTCGTGGGCTGATCGCCCCACCCGCCATCCGGACGAGATGAAGGCTACGACCGTGCGTACGTACACCCCGAAGCCCGGCGAGGTCGAGCGCCGCTGGCACGTCATCGACGCCTCCGACGTCGTGCTGGGCAGGCTGGCGAGCCAGGCGGCCATCCTGCTGCGGGGCAAGCACAAGCCGACGTTCGCCCCGCACGTCGACACCGGGGACTTCGTAGTGATCGTCAACGCGGACAAGGTGGCGCTGACCGGGGCCAAGAGGGAGCAGAAGCGGGCATACCGGCACTCCGGATATCCCGGCGGGCTCCGCACCGTGAGCTACGTCGAGCTGCTCGACAAGCACCCCGAGCGGGCCGTGGAGAAGGCGGTCCGGGGGATGCTGCCGAAGAACACTCTCGGCCGGGCCCAGCTTCGCAAGCTCAAGGTGTACGCCGGCCCCGACCACCCGCACGCCGCCCAGCGGCCCCAGCCGTACCAGATCTCGCAGGTCGCGCAGTAGCCCCGGCCTGGCAGCAGCCCCACATCCGAGGAGAACCGTGACCGAGCCCACCACCGCGTCGACCACCGAGGTCGCCGACGGCGAGATCGCCGAGGAGCAGATCCCGAGCAGCTACACCAGCGCCACCCCGCAGCCGCGCAGCTCCGGCAGCAGCATCACCGCACCGGGCGCGGCGACCGGTCGGCGCAAGGAGGCCATCGCTCGGGTCCGCCTGGTCCCCGGCGGCGGCTCCTGGAAGATCAACGGACGGACGCTCGAGGACTACTTCCCGAACAAGGTCCACCAGCAGATGGTCAACGAGCCGTTCCGGGTGACCGAGCTGGAGAGCCGCTTCGACGTGATCGCCCGGATCCAGGGCGGGGGCACCACCGGCCAGGCGGGGGCACTGCGGCTGGGCGTCGCCCGTGCGCTGAACGAGATCGACGCCGAGGCGAACCGCCCCCAGCTGAAGAAGGCGGGCTTCCTCACCCGTGACGCCCGGGTCAAGGAGCGCAAGAAGGCCGGCCTGAAGAAGGCCCGCAAGGCGCCGCAGTACAGCAAGCGCTGATCCCGCCGAGACGGCGCCGACCCACCACCGCGACCCGGCCGGGTCAGCCGGGGCCGGCCGGCGTCAGCGGGACGCCGGAGCGGGCCAGGATCTCCTGCAGCGCTGCGACGTGCCCGCCGAACGCCGCGCGTCCCTCGGGCGTCAACCGGGCCGTGGTCCGCGGCCGCTTGCCGACGAACCCCTTGCGGATCTCGACGTAGCCCGCGCTCTCCAGCACCGCCAGCTGCTTGGACAGCGCGGAGTCCGACATCCCGACGCCGTCCCGGATCACCGCGAAGCTCGCCCACTCGACCGCGCAGAGCATGGCCACGATCGCCAGCCGGGTCGGCGAGTGGATCAGCTCGTCGAATCTGCTCATGACCACTCACCTGCCTGTTCCGCCAGTACTTTCCTCACTGGAAACTACCCTTCGCTTTCCCGATTGGAAAGTACTTTCCAGCCGGTCGGCCGGCGATGGCCGGAAGGCGCCGAACCTGCCAGTGAGGCGGCCCGAAGCGTCCGCGTGCGGCATGCTGTGGCCGTGACCTCGACGTGGCAGGCCTCGCCGACGGACCCGATGGTGGACGACCCGACGCTGGGCGCCGACGGCCAGCGGGCGCCGGTCGCGGTGCCCCCCGGGGAGCGGCTGTTCGGCACTGACGGCGTGCGTGGCGTCGCGAACCGTGACCTCACCGCGGAGCTGTCGATGCACCTCGGGGTCGCGGCGGCCCACGTGCTCGGCGAGGTCGGCGCGTTCGCCGGCCGGCGTCCCCGAGCGATCGTCGGGCGCGACCCGCGGGCCTCGGGGGAGTTCCTGTCCGCGGCGATGGTCGCGGGCCTGGCCAGCGCAGGCGTGGACGTCGAGGACGCGGGCGTCCTTCCCACGCCCGCGGTCGCACGCCTGGTCGCGGACAGCGATGCGGACCTGGGCGTCGTCCTGTCCGCCTCGCACAACCCGATGCCGGACAACGGCATCAAGTTCTTCGCCCGCGGCGGGCACAAGCTGCCGGACGAGGTCGAGGACGAGATCGAGCGACGGCTCGGCGAGCCCTGGAACCGGCCGACCGGCGCCGAGGTCGGGCGGGTGCGCCCGCTGCCGGACGCCGTGGACCGCTACGTCGCCGGGCTGCTCGGCGCGCTGCCGAACCGCATCGACGGGTTGCGCGTCGTCGTCGACTGCGCGCACGGCGCGGCCAGCGTTACCTCTCCCGCCGCCCTGCGCGCCGCGGGCGCCCAGGTCGTGGTGATCGGTGCCGAACCGGACGGGCTGAACATCAACGAGGGCCACGGGTCGACCCACCTCGAGCGACTGCGTGAGGCGGTGGTCAGCTACGGCGCGGCCGCGGGGATCGCCCACGACGGGGACGCCGACCGGTGCCTCGCCGTCGATCACCGCGGCAGCGACGTCGACGGCGACCAGATCATGGCGATCCTCGCGCTGGCCTTCGCCGAGCGTGCAGAGCTGGCGCACAACACGCTCGTCACCACCGTGATGAGCAACCTCGGGCTGCAGCTGGCGATGAAGCGCCACGGGATCGCCACCGTGGAGACCGCGGTCGGCGACCGGTACGTGCTCGAGGAGATGCGCCGTGGCGGGTACAGCCTCGGCGGCGAGCAGTCCGGCCACGTCGTGATGCTCGACCACTCCACCACCGGGGACGGCGCGCTGACCGCGCTGCACCTTCTCGCCCGGGTGGCGGAGACCGGGCGCCCGCTGGCCGAGCTCGCCGGCGTGATGGATCGCCTGCCGCAGGTGCTGGTCAACGTGCCGGGGGTGGACAAGTCCCGGGCCGCCCAGGACCCCGAGTTGGTCGCCGCTGTGGCGGCCGCCCAGGAGAGGCTCGGCGGCACCGGCCGGGTGCTGCTGCGGCCGTCCGGAACCGAGCCCCTCGTCCGGGTGATGGTCGAGGCGATGCACGCCGAGGAGGCCCGGGCGGTGGCGGACTCCCTCGCCGGCAAGGTGCGCGAGCGGCTCTCGACGTAGCTCACCTGGCGCCCCACGGGCGCGGAGATCGCATCGGGCCTAATCTGATCCCATCTGATCCCATCTGATTTCGGTCTGATTTCCCGGAGGGCGGAACCATCCGGGGCCCTCCCGGCGACAGGGCAGGGTGTGACGATGGCGGGGGCCCGAAGCGCCAGTGTGCTCGACGACCGCGCCCCTGACCCGCCGCCGATCCCCCCGCAACCCCGTACGGCGCGCGCAGCACCCGCCGACCCGTCCGGCACGGTCGGGGAC
>JBKPQU010000410.1:0-6964 GCA_046734255.1 Actinomycetota bacterium | reverse complement strand
CAGCTGCGCAAGGCGTACTACCTACGCGGCCTGCCCTGAAGTCGGCGCAGAGGCGGCGCCTCAAGGCCACCAGAGGTCGCTCTGCGACACATCCGTTGCCGACGTTTTCGGCGGCGAGTCGGGAGGTGAGTCATGAGGCGTCGGGAGGGGTTGCCGACGCCGCCAGGGCGCCCGCTGGCCAGTTGCCCTCAGTCGAGGTAGTCGCGCAGGACCTGCGAGCGGCTCGGGTGGCGCAGCTTCGACATCGTCTTCGACTCGATCTGGCGAATCCGCTCGCGCGTCACGCCGTAGACCTTGCCGATCTCGTCCAGTGTCTTGGGCTGGCCGTCGGTCAGGCCGAACCGCATCGACACCACGCCGGCCTCGCGCTCGGACAGGGTGTCCAGCACCGAGTGCAACTGCTCCTGCAGCAGCGTGAAGCTCACCGCGTCCGCCGGGACGACGGCCTCGGAGTCCTCGATGAGGTCACCGAACTCGCTGTCGCCGTCCTCGCCGAGGGGTGTGTGCAGGGAGATCGGCTCGCGGCCGTACTTCTGGACCTCGATGACCTTCTCCGGGGTCATGTCGAGCTCCTTGGCCAACTCCTCCGGCGTCGGCTCGCGGCCGAGATCCTGCAGCATCTGCCGCTGCACCCGGGCCAGCTTGTTGATCACCTCGACCATGTGCACGGGGATGCGGATCGTGCGGGCCTGGTCGGCCATCGCCCGCGTGATCGCCTGCCGGATCCACCAGGTGGCGTAGGTGGAGAACTTGTAGCCCTTGGTGTAGTCGAACTTCTCGACCGCGCGGATCAGGCCGAGGTTGCCCTCCTGGATCAGGTCGAGGAAGAGCATGCCCCGGCCGGTGTACCGCTTGGCCAGCGAGACGACCAGCCGCAGGTTGGCCTCGAGCAGGTGGTTCTTCGCCCGCCGGCCGTCCTCGGCGATCCAGTGCAGCTCCCGGCGCAGCTTCGGGTCCAGCCGCTCCCCCGAGTTGATCATTTCTTCGGCGAACAGGCCCGCCTCGATCCGCTTGGCGAGCTCGACCTCCTGCTCGGCGTTGAGCAGCGCCACCTTGCCGATCTGCTTGAGGTAGTCCTTGACGGGGTCCGCGGTGGCGCCCGCGGTGGCCACCTGCTGGGCCGGAGCATCGTCGTCGTCGTCGGACAGGACGAACGCGTCGTCCTCCTCCGCCTTCTCCTCCGCCTCGGCGCCGATCTCGGCCTCGAGCGCGAGCTCGGCGTCCTCGGGACCGGTGAGCTCCTCCTCGACCTCGGCGGGCTCGACGACCTCCGTGGCCTCCGCTGCGACCTCGGCGACGTCCAGGGCCGCCTCGGCGAGCGCCTCCTCGCTCACGTCCAAGTCCTCGATGGCGTCGAGGCCCTCCGGGCCGGGCTCGACCTCGACGTCGGCGGCGACGTCCGCGGGCGGCGCGGGCTCGGCCGGGGCGGTGGAGCGCTTCGACCCCTTACCCTCACCAGCGGCCTCGCCGGTCCCCTGGGGCGGCGCGGCCGGCTTGGACTTGCCGGACGCCGGCGCCTTGCCCTTCGCCGCGGAGGCGGGCGCCTTCGCAGTCCGGGCGGCGGACTTCGCCGGGGCAGGGGACTCCTCCGGCGTCTTCGCGGTCACCGAGGCCGCCGACCGAGAACTGGCCGGGACGGCCCCGCGCGCGCGGGCCGGTGCGGGATCGTTCGACTGAGGCGGGACGGACCGAGAGGTCGGAACCGACGACACTGACAACCTTTCGTCGTGGCGGACCGGGGGGCCCGAGCACCAGCACCGAGACGTCGGCACCCGCAGGAATCGTCCTGTTTTGGGGTGGACACCCGCGGTCACTGGGTTTCGAAGCCTACGTGTTGTCAACGGCGAAACCCGCGGAACCATGCCCGTGCCGCGGGTCAACTGCCCATTGTTGCATGTTCACGCGCGCCCGCACGTCGCCCGGTCGCGTGGCGCTGCCGTCTGCTAGGCCCCCGCCTTCATCGCCCGCTTGTACTCCCGCACCTTGGCCAGCGACTGGTCGTCGGTGATGTCCGCGACCGATCGGTAGACCCCCTCCTCGCCGTACCCGCCGGCGGCCTCGCGCCAGCCGGGCGGCGTGACGCCCCGCTGCTTGCCGAGCAGGGCCAGGAAGATCTGCGACTTCTGCTTCCCGAAGCCCGGCAGGGCGCTCAGCCGCCGCAGCAGCTCACGCCCGTCCGGGGCATCCCGCCACAAACCGGCCACATCGCCGTCGTAGGTCTCGACCAGCGCCCGGCAGACGTCCTGGACGCGGCCCGCCATCGCCTTGGGGAACCGGTGCAGCGCCGGCCGCTGGGCGAAGACCGCCGCCAGCGCCTCCGGGTCGAAGGAGGCCAGCTCCTGGGCGTCCGGAGTGTGCCCGAGCCGCTGGGCCAGGTCGTAGGGGGCGGAGAAGGCGCGCTCCATCGGGACCTGCTGGTCCAGCACCATCCCGATCAGCAGAGCGAGTGGGTCGGCGTCCAGCAGGGCGTCCGCATCGGCGTTCTGGCTGAGCGACAGGCTCATCGTGGGTGCCTCCGACCTCGACCGGGCTGCTGGCAGCAACCGCCACCGTACGTCGCCGCGGCCCTCCGGTCAGCCCCGTGGGCCCCCCTCTGGGTGGGGCCCCTCTGGGGACGGCGGATCCGCCTTGACCGCGAGCACCGGGCACGGGGCGTCGAGCAGGATCCGCTGGGCGTTGGAGCCGAGGATGAGCTTGCCGACCGGGCTTCGCCGGCGCAGACCGATCACGATGAAGTCGGCCGACACCTCGCCGGCCACCGCGATCAGGTCCTCGGCGGGCTCCATCCCCCGGACGAGCTGGCGCACCTCGTGATCGATCCCCTGGCCGGTGAGCTCGTCCCGGATCTCCTGCAGCTCGGTCTCGTACCGGGCCGCCTCCGCGGCGTCCAGGGCCTTGCCGCCCCGGTTGGAGTTGATCACGACGAGCCGGGTCCTGCGCAGCCGGCACTCCTCGGCGGCCCGGCGCAGCGCGGCCCTTCCCTCGGGGGTCGGCACGTATCCCACGACGACCGGCATCGTCCGAACCTATCGGACCGACCTCGCCCGCGCCGCCGGCGACGGCCGGAGGACATGCCCTGGTCGCGGGTCTCTACCGTGGTCACCGTGGCGGCCGGCGACGGGAACGGATGGGTGGAGTGCCGCTGCGGCTCGCGCCACTGGGGCCGCCACGGCGCGGCCGGCCTGCTGCTGCTGCGCCCGGTCCCCGGGACCGACCTGCGGCCCGGGCAGGACGCCGAGGTCCTCCTCCAGCTCCGAGCCGCGTGGACGCACGAGGGCGGCAGCTGGGGGCTGGTCGGCGGCGCCCGGGACAGCCACGAGGACGTCGTCGCCGCGGCCCTGCGCGAGGCGGCCGAGGAGGCCGGCGTGCATCCGGACGTCGTCCGCGTGGTCGGCCACCAGGTCGGCGTCGACCACGGCGACTGGCGCTACACCTACGTCGTCGCGCTCGCGGTCGCGCGCACGGGCGAGCAGGTGATGACCGGCGAGACCGACCAGCTGAGCTGGGTGCGGCTGTCCGCGGTGCCGGACCTGCCCCTGCACTCGGCCCTCGAGCAGGCGTGGCCCGGCCTCCGTCCGGCGATCGATCGTGCCCTCGGCGTCGTCCCGGGCTGACCGCTCTCAGCAGGCCGACAGCGAGCGCTGGTCGAGCAGGCGGGCCACGATCCGGCCCACCTGCTCGGTCTCGATCAGGAAGCCGTCGTGCCCGTACGGCGAGCGCAGCACCTCGAAGCTCGCCCCCTCGATCCCGTTGGCGATCTCCACGTTGAGCGGCACCGGATAGAGCCGGTCGGAGTCGATTCCGGCCACCGCCGTCAGCGCCCGGACCCGGGCGAGAGAGGGCCGCACCCCGCCGCGACCGCGACCGATGTCGTGGGAGTTCATCGCCTCGGTCAGCACGACGTAGGTGTTCGCGTCGAAGCGGTGCGCGAGCTTGGCCGCGTGATGGTCCAGGTAGGACTCCACCGCGTAGCGGCCCTCACCGCCCAGCGGCTCCTCCCCCGCCTGCGCCTCCCGGCCGAAGCGCTCGTTCAGCTCCCCCGCCGAGCGGTAGGTCGCATGCGCGATCCGGCGCGCCACGCCCATCCCGAGGTGCGGCCCCGTGCCCGGCGCGGCGTCGTAGTAGTCGCCGCCGCGGAAGCCGGGGTCCGCCCGGATCGCCGCGAGTTGGGGCGCGCACCAGGCGATCTGGTCGCCGGTCGCCTGCGCGCACGACGCCAGAACGAACAACCGCTCGACCCGCTGGGGGTGCGTCACCGCCCACTCCAGCGCGCGCATCCCACCCATGGAGCCGCCCAGCACCAGGCCCCACCGCTCGATCCCGAGGACGGCGGCGAGCCTCGCCTCGGCCTCGACCTGGTCCCGCACGGTGATGAACGGGAACCGGCTGCCGTAGCGACGGCCGTCCGGTGCGAGCGAGGCCGGGCCGGTGGTCCCCTGGCAGCCCCCGAGCACGTTGGCCGCCACCACGAACCAGCGGTCGGTGTCCAGCGGGCGGCCGGACCCGATCAGCCCCTCCCACCAGCCCGGGGTCGGGTGACCCGGGCCGGCGAGGCCGACCACGTGGCTGTCGCCGGTCAGCGCGTGCAGGACGAGCACGGCGTTGTCCCGCGCCGGCGAGAGCTCGCCCCAGGTCTCGTAGGCGACCCGCACGTCCTCGAGCCGGCCGCCGCGCTCCAGCCGGATGGCGCCGATCGAGGCGAACTGCCTGCGGCCGGGGTGGTCGCCCTCCCGCCAGGCGCCGCTGACCGGCGGGACGGCGACGCGCGGGAGGTTGGCGGAGGCTGCCATCAGACGCCCTTCGCCGCGCGGAACCCTGCTTCGAGGTCGGCCACGATGTCGTCGATGTTCTCCAGGCCGACCGCCAGCCGGACGAGGCCGGGGGTGACGCCGGTGGCCAGCTGCTCCTCGGGCGTGAGCTGGCTGTGGGTGGTGGACGCCGGGTGGATCACCAGGCTGCGGACGTCGCCGATGTTGGCGACATGGCTGTGCAGCTCCAGAGCGTCGACGAAGCGGCGACCGGCCTCGACACCACCCTTGATCTCGAACGCGAGCACGGCCCCGGGGCCCCTCGGGGTGTACTTGCGGGCCCGCTCGTACCACGGGCTGCTCGGCAGGCCGGCGTAGGCCACCCGGCTCACCTCGTCCCGTCCCTCCAGCCAGCGGGCCACCGTCAGCGCGTTGTCCACGTGGCGCTCCATCCGCAGGCTCAGCGTCTCCAGGCCCTGGGTGACCAGGAAGGCGTTGAAGGGCGCGATCGCCGGCCCGAGGTCGCGCAGAAGCTGCACCCGGGCCTTGAGGATGAACGACAGGTTGGCGCCGAGGGGGCTGCCCACGCCTAGGTCCCGGGCGTAGACCAACCCGTGGTAGCTCGGGTCCGGCTCGTTGAAGCCGGGGAACCGGTCGGGCTCCGCCGCGTAGTCGAAGGTGCCGCCGTCCACGATCACCCCGGCGATCGCTGCGCCGTGGCCACCGAGGTACTTGGTCGCGGAGTGGACGACGATGTCGGCGCCCCACTCGATCGGGCGGGTGAGGAACGGCGTCGCCACGGTGTTGTCGACGATCAGCGGGACGCCGGCCGCGTGGGCGACCGCCGCCACGGCCTCAGTGTCGAGGACGTCCTGCTTGGGGTTGGGGATCGTCTCGGCGAAGAACGCCTTGGTGTTCGGGCGCACCGCTGCCCGCCAAGAGTCCAGGTCGTCGGGGTCCTCGACGAAGCTCACCTCGACCCCGAGCCGGGGCAGCGTGTAGTGGAACAGGTTGTAGGTGCCGCCGTACAGGCTCGGGCTGGAGACGAGGTGGTCGCCGGACGCGGCGACGTTGAGGATGGCCAGCGTCTCGGCGGCCTGGCCGCTGGAGACCAGCAGCGCGCCCACGCCGCCCTCCAGGTTGGCGATCCGCTGCTCGACGACATCCTGGGTCGGATTCATGATCCGCGTGTAGATGTTCCCGAACTCCTTCAGGCCGAAGAGGTTCGCGGCGTGGTCGGTGTCACGGAAGACGTAGGACGTCGTCTGGTAGACGGGCAGGGCCCGGGCGCCGGTGGCGGCGTCCGGCGTCTGGCCGGCGTGGATCTGTCGGGTCTCGAAGGACCAGCCGGTGCTCACTGTCGATCTTCTCCAGTTCTCTGGGGGTCGGCACTGGTGCGGCGCGGCGATCTCGCCTGCTGCCTGCGCCCGTGCCGGGCGTTGGTCGGGTGGGTTCGTCTGGACTCCGCGGCCGCCGGCGATTCAGAAGCTCCGGCCGCCGCGCGGGCGACTGCCCTGCTCACGGCTTGCTGATCGCGCGGTCAGCAACACATGTGCGTCATATCGGGTTGGCCTCCTCGGTCCCGGGGCCCGACCCAGGGCCCGCGCTTGCCTCCGCCACCTCGGCGGTCAGCCTGGTCATCACCCGGGGCACCCCACCGCGGTGGAGGGTTGCCGGCCAGCTAGCCGGGGCTTTGCGCTGGCGCTCATGACCTTGGTCGATCGTAGGGGCCGGTCCCAGGGACGGACAAGCCGTCTCACCATCCGGACCCGTGGTCATCGGCGCGCCGCTCACCCGGACCGGGGGTTCACCCAGGGCGGTGGGACGCATTCCCGCAGCAGCACGGAGACCATCCCGGCCAGGCGATGCCCTGGCCAGGTGGCCCCGGCCAGGTCCGCGAGGAGCCGCGCGCGGCCGCCGTCACCGGACCACCAGGCCAGCCAGGCCAGCACGGCCAGGAGATCCGCGCGGGCCCGGGGCGGTGAGCCGCGGGCCGCTGCGGCCAGGTGCGCCCTGGCGCGCTCGAGCAGGTCGTCCTCCGGTGGCCTGGCCAGCAGCGAGTCCAGCGGCACGCTCCGACCGGCGAGCACGTCCTCCGGCGCGGAGCCGGCGTCCGGGACGAGGGTGAGCATGACGGCGTCGCGCAGCCGGACGTCGGCCATCGCGGCGCCGAGCCGGACCAGCGCCGGAAGGTCCGGCTCGGCGCGGTCGAGGGC